>JAJEBJ010000476.1 GCA_022822575.1 Alphaproteobacteria bacterium
GACCGGACCGTGACCCAGATGATCCTCACCCTGACGCTGATCTGCCTTGCGGCAGCAGCCTTCCTCGTCGGGCGAAGGAAAGCGGTTGCGATCACCGGCGGACGGACGTCCGCCCTTCACTCCCGTCCGGTCTATCACGGCTGGTATGTTGCGCTGGCCTGTGGCCTGCCGGCGGTGTCGCTCTGGTTCCTGGTTCTCCTGGCCGGAGACTGGATGATCGACAGGACCATCGTGGCCGCACTTCCCGGGGAACTTCAGGAGGCCTCCGCCCCGGTCCTGCAACGATTCCTGAACGATGCCGAAGCACTCGCTGCCGGTGGCATTCCGACGATCGAGGTCACGCCGGAACTCGAGGCGGCGGCCGCCTCTTTCAGGCAACTCACCCTTCTCGAGAACTGGGTGGGATTTGGCGCGGCGCTGGGTCTCGGGCTCATCGCGGCCGGATTCGCGATGCGCCGGATCGACATCTCCCGGCGGACCCGCCAGCCGGTTGAACGCGTGCTTCTCATCGTTCTCCTTGCGGCGGCGGCGATTTCCGTCCTGACGACGGCGGGCATTGTCTTTTCGGTGCTCTTCGAGGCGATCCGTTTCTTTGACAAGGTGCCGTTCCTCGACTTCCTGTTCGGTGTGAAGTGGAGTCCGCAGATTGCCCTGAGGGAAGACCAGGTGGGATCGTCGGGGGCCTTCGGTGCGGTCCCGCTCTTCACTGGCACACTTCTCGTTACCTTCATCGCCATGCTCGTGGCCGGGCCTGTCGGACTGCTTTCGGCGGTCTACCTGGCCGAGTATGCCGATCCGCGTCACCGGGCGGTGGCCAAGCCGATGCTCGAGATTCTTGCCGGCATTCCCACGGTGGTCTACGGCTTCTTCGCCGCGCTCATCGTTGCCCCGACGCTGCGTGAAGCGGGTATCAGCATCGGTCTCGACGTGGCGTCGGAAAGCGCCCTGGCCGCGGGACTGGTCATGGGAATGATGATCATTCCCTTCGTCTCGTCGCTCACCGACGATGCCCTGGCCGCGGTGCCTGCCGACCTGCGCGACGCGTCCCTGGGTCTTGGTGCGACGCACCAGGAGACGGTGACGCGCGTCATTATTCCCGCGGCCCTTCCCGGGATCGTGGCCGGGTTCCTGCTGGCGGTGAGTCGGGCCATCGGAGAAACCATGATCGTGGTCATGGCGGCCGGACTTGCAGCCAATCTCACGGCGAACCCCTTCGAGGCCGTCACGACCGTGACCGTACAGATCGTGACGCTCCTCATCGGTGATCAGGAATTCGACAGCGCCAAGACCCTCGCTGCCTTCGCGCTTGGTCTGACCCTCTTCGTGGTGACGCTGGGACTCAACGTTGTCGCACTGCGTGTGGTGCAGAAATACCGGGAAAAGTATGACTGACATGGCACAGCCAATGATGTCCGTTCACCAGAGCGACGTGTCCAGCGAACGGCTGCGGCGGCGTTACGCGCGGGAACGCAGCTTCAAGATCCTGTCTGTCTCGGCCCTGGGACTCACGGGCATCTTCCTTGTGATCCTGCTCGGTTCCATCATTCTCAATGGCTGGTCGGGGTTCCTCACCACCGAGCTGCGGCTCGAGGTGACCTACTCCGAAGAGCATATCGATGCGGACAATCCGGCGAACGGCAATTTCCGCATGATCGTCCTCGATGCCCTGCGCGAGCAATTCCCCGACGTCACGGAACGCAGGGAACTGCGCGTACTGCTCGGCGTCGTGTCGAACCAGGGCATCTACGATGTGCGTGAAGCTCTCGTCGACAATCCGTCGCTCGCCGGCACGTCACTGGAGTTGTGGCTCCCGGCGGCAACAGAAGTCGACATGCTCAACAAGGGTTACGTCGATCGTTCCGCGCCCGAGGAACTTCGGCTGATTGACGACCGGACGATTGCCTGGGTCGACGCCATTGATGAAGCCGGCGACCTGGCGACCGTCTTCAACTGGACCTTCCTCCTGAGCGGAGATTCACGCGAGCCGGAACTCGCGGGTATCGGCGGCGCCGTCCTGGGGTCGTTCTGGATCCTTCTCGTCACCTTCCTGGTGTCGTTCCCGACCGGAGTGAGCGCAGCGGTCTTTCTTGAGGAGTTTGCGCCCAAGCGCAGATGGGTCGACATCATCGAGGTCAACATCAACAACCTCGCCGCCGTTCCCTCGATCGTCTTTGGTCTGCTCGGGCTCGCCGTCTTCCTGAACGTCATGCACCTGCCTCGGTCGGCGCCGGTGGTTGGTGGCCTGACCCTGGCCCTGATGACCTTGCCGACGATCATCATCGCCACGCGGGCAGCGCTGAAGGGGATACCACCTTCCATCAGGGATGCGGCTCTCGCGGTCGGCGCCTCTCCGGTCCAGGTCGTGTCACACCACGTCCTGCCCCTCGCCATGCCGCGCATCCTCACAGGAACGATCATCGGCATGGCACAGGCACTCGGAGAATCGGCGCCCCTTCTCATGATCGGCATGGTGGCGTTCGTCGTCGACCTGCCGTCCGGTCCGACCGATGCCGCCACAGCGCTTCCCGTCCAGGTCTTCCTGTGGGCGGACAGTCCGGAACGCGGTTTCGTGGAAAAGACCTCGGCAGCCATCATGGTGCTGCTCCTTTTCCTCGTCGCCATGAACGGGCTTGCGGTCTATCTCAGGCAAAGGTTCGAAATCAGATGGTAGAGCAAGACAACATCCGGGACGTGCCGGGCATCAAGATGAGATCGCGCGGTCTCAAGCTGTGGTACGGCGACAAGCAGGCCCTGATGGGCATCGATCTCGACATGCCTGAGAATCAGGTCACGGCCCTCATTGGCCCTTCCGGCTGCGGCAAGACCACCTTCCTGAAGTGTCTCAATCGCATGAACGACACGATCGAAGGCGTGAGAACCGACGGCAGCGTCACCCTCGATGGTGTCGACGTCAATGATCGTGCGGTCGATGTCGTGCAGTTGCGGGCGCGGGTCGGCATGGTTTTCCAGAAACCCAATCCCTTCCCGAAGTCGATCTATGACAATGTTGCCTATGGCGCGCGTATCCACGGACTCGCCGCGAATCGGCGCGAACTCGACGACATCGTCGAGACGAGTCTGCGCGGAGCCGGGCTGTGGGATGAGGTCAGCGGACGTCTGAATGATCTCGCAACCGGTATGTCCGGAGGCCAGCAGCAGCGCCTGTGCATCGCCCGTTTGATCGCCGTGTCGCCTGAGGTGATCCTGATGGACGAACCATGTTCGGCCCTCGATCCCATCTCCACGGCACATATCGAGGAACTGATCGACGAACTGCGGGCGAACTACACGATCATCATCGTTACCCACAACCTGCAACAGGCGGCACGGGTCTCCCAGTTGACCGCCTTCTTTCACCTGGGCCGGCTGATCGAGGTCAACAGCACGGCTGAGTTCTTCCAGAGCCCGGCCGAATCCATGACCGAGGACTACATCACCGGCAGGTTCGGGTGAGCACACTTGGCTGAGGAATTCCCATGACTGCCCAGCACACTGTCCGTTCCTACGATTCCGAACTCGAGGAGGTCACGAACCACGTTCTTGCCATGGGCGGAATGGTGGAAGACCAGATCCGCAACGCGATGCAGGCCCTGGTGGACGGCAACCGAACCCTTGCCCAGAACATCATCGATATCGATCAAAGGGTCGATGCGCATGAACGCGAGGTGGATGAACTGGTGACCCGCATCGTGGCATTGCGCCAACCCATGGCCGAGGACCTGCGGCGCATCATGACGGCGCTGAAGTCGGCGAGCAATCTGGAGCGCATGGGCGATCTTGCAGCCAATGTCTCCAAACGCATCCTCATCATCGAGGACACCGAGAAGATACCGCAACGCGAGGCCCTGAGACGACTGGGTGCAGCGGTCTACAACATGACGACAGATGTCATGAATGCGTTCCGCGATGGCGATGCCGATCTGGCCGAGCGGGTGTGGCGCCAGGACGAGTTCATCGACGAGATGTACAGTTCCGTCTTCCTCGCCATCCTCGCCGACATGATCGCCGATCCGAAGCTCATCGCGTCCGGAACCCAGGTCCACTTCATGGCCAAGAACATCGAGCGCATCGGCGACCACGCCACCAACATTGCCGAGATGGTGACCTACATGATTCTGGGCCGGTTGCCGGACCGCGACCGGCCCAAGGCAGATTCCGTGATCGGAGTGGAAGGTGAGACAGTCGAGAACGGCAGTCGAGGGGCGTGAAGCCACCGCCCTCGTCGTTGATGACGAGGAACCGATCCTCGAACTGGTACGCTACAACCTGGAGGCCGAAGGCTTCAGGGTCCTGACCTGCGGCGACGGCCGCGAGGCGCTCATCCTCGCCGAAGAGGAGAATCCGGATATCGTCATCCTCGACTGGATGTTGCCTTCGCTCAGCGGGCTGGAGGTCTGCCGGCGCATTCGCCGCGACCGCGACCTCGCGCATCTGCCGGTCATCATGCTGACGGCGCGGGCCGACGGAGCGGACCGAGTCAGGGGTCTCGATGTCGGTGCCGACGACTATGTGCCCAAGCCCTTTGCGCCTTCCGAACTGCTGGCCCGCGTGCGTGCCGTTCTGCGCCGTATCCGCCCGGCCCTTGCAGGTGATTCGCTGGCCTGTTCCGATCTTGTCATGGACCTTGCCGGGCGTCGTGTCGTGCGTGCCGGCCAGAGCATTCATCTCGGGCCGAAGGAGTTCGCCATTCTCAGGCTCTTCATGGAGAACCCGGGACGGGTGTTCGGTCGCGAGCAGATTCTGGACAGGGTCTGGGGCATCGACTCGTTCATCGGTGACAGAACCATCGATGTGCATATCGGCCGGTTGAGGAAGGCGCTCAACGTGACCGGCGGAAAAGACCCCATCCGTACCGTTCGCACGGCGGGATACGCGCTTGATGCGGACTGAGGTTTCTGCTCGACAGGGAGCGGATGCGTTCCTGTCTCAGTCGAGGGGCCTGATGGCCTTCATGATGAGGGTCGCCGGCACCATGTCGAGAATCTTCGGGACATACTTGGCGCGAAGGCCGAACCAGGGATCGTAGGGATAGCGAATCCGGGAATCCGGCTCGACAATTCTCTCGACCGTCAAACCGGCGTCCACCAGAGCCTGGTGCAGGTCCGAGATACTGTACCGGTGGATCGTGACGTGGCCGTGTTCGCCCCTGTCGTCGAGGCAGGGACCCGTTTCGTTGCAGCTCTCGACGAGCTTCAGGGTATCGCGATC
>JAJEBJ010000275.1 GCA_022822575.1 Alphaproteobacteria bacterium
CCGGTCACGTTCTTCCTGACCGGCCGTGACAACACGCTGCCGATGTACATCTGGTCGGTCATCCGCCGCGGTATCACGCCGGAAATCAATGCGGTCGGCACGATCATCGTCATCATCTCGATCACGCTCATCCTGATCTCGGTTTTCCTGATGCACCGCGAGAACGACAGGGCGGGCCCTGTTCGTCGAACCAGATGACGACAGGCCTTCGGGGGCTCGCGATGGGGCATGAGAAGGAGCAGCGCGTCCCTGCCCGCCTTGCCGATGACGAAGGGGCCGGTTCCTGAAACCCGGTCCCCCTGTCACCATCAGGCCTTCTGAGCGGTGATGGCGGACAGGTCCGGAACCGGGGGAGGCCGAGCCGGGCTGGTCGCGGTCATCGCCAGCATGGCGGCGATCGCCACCTTCTTTGGATATTCGGGCCAGCTGCTGTCGTTCGTGCTTGAGAACGAGGGAGAAAGCGGATCCCTGATCGGTCTCTCGGGCGCCGTGCAGATGGCCGGCATCTTCGTCATCATGCCGGTGCTGCCACGTCTCATGCGACGCCTGGGACCGGCACGGCTCATGATGGCAGGCGCCGGCCTTTCGCTTGCCTCCATCATCGCCATGGCGCTTCTGGTCGACGTCTGGGCCTGGTTCCCGCTGCGCCTGGCGCTGGGTGCATCGCAGTCCATGATGTGGACCACGGGAGAGACCTGGCTCAATCACCAGTCGGATGATCGAAACCGCGGCCGGACCATCAGTCTCTTCATGTTCGCCGTCGCCATCGGGTTTGCCGCAGGACCCTTCATCCTCGCCGAAACCGGTTCGGCGGGCACCGGACCCTTCATCACGGCCGGCGTGATGGTCATCGCCATCATGATCCCGCTCACAGTCAGTCCGCAGGTGCGGATCGCACGCGACGACCAGCCGTCGGCGCGCCTCCACCAGTACGTTCGCCTGGCGCCTGTTCCCATGATGGCCAACCTCATGTTCGGCATGACCGGCAGCGCCTTCATGGCGCTGCTGGCGATCTACGGTCTGCGTCTCGGTCTCGACGAGGCACTCTCGGCGCGCATGCTCGGATGGCAGGGCTGGGGTGGCGCCATGATGACCTTCCTTCTTGCCTGGCTGGCATCGAGGTTCGATCGCACCCTGCTGCTCGTCGCCTTCACTGTCGCCGGCATACTGGCGTCCCTGGCTCTCCCCTTCATTCCATGGATGCGCGACGTCACGACACCCGCCCTGCCATGGATCGACGACATCGGGGGGCTCCTCCTGATCGGCTATCTCATGGTCTTCGGCGGGCTGCGGTCAGCGCACTACGGCATCGCGATCATGCTGGTGGGCGACCGTTTCCGTGGCGCCGACCTTCCTTCCGCCACCACGGTGTTCGGCATGATGTTCTGCACGGGATCCATCATGGGACCGGCAATCAGCGGCCTGGCCATGGATCTCTGGGACCCGCACGGCCTGGCCGGCGCCGTGCTGCTGTTTCATCTCCTGCTCCTTCCCCTGCCGCTTGTGGCATGGATGCGGCGGCATGCGAGACCCCGCGGTTGATTGGCTGCGGGCCCTCCACTACGGTTCCCGACATGACGAAGAATGGATCCCAACGGTTGCCGGACG
This sequence comes from Alphaproteobacteria bacterium, assembly GCA_022822575.1. GTDB lineage: Bacteria > Pseudomonadota > Alphaproteobacteria > SP197 > SP197 > SP197. Next base: position 1,609 of record JAJEBJ010000275.1, read on the forward strand.
GCATGCACAGCGTCGCCCTGGGAGCCGGCGACCTCAACGGAATCCTCCGAGGCAAGAGGATCCCCGCCACCCGCTGGCAGCAGGCGAGCGATCACGGCATCGCGCTGTCGGCCGCCATTTTCGCCATCGACATGACCTGCGACATCTGGGACACGCCCTACTGCAACATGGAAACGGGCTATCACGACTGCCACATGTTTCCGGCTGGTGATGTCGTGCCGCTGCCCTGGGAAGACGGTGTCGGTTTCTGCTTCGGTCACGTCGAGGAGAGCAATGGCGCACCCGTTCCCATCGACCCGCGCGGTGTCCTCATCGATGTTCTCGAACGGGCATCGGCCATGGGATTCGGGATCACCATCGGCAGCGAGCTCGAGTTCCATCTCCTCGATCCAGAGACCAGGCGGCCGCGGGACACCGGCATCCAGGTCTACAGCCTGACCCGCGCCGCCGAACTTGATCATGTCGTCGGCCCGATTCGCCGCCACCTCGATGCCATCGGCATTCCCATCGAGCAGTCCAATCCGGAGTACGCGGCCGGACAGGTCGAGGTGAACATCGCCTATGACGAGGCCCTGGTGACAGCCGACAGGACTGTCGTGTTCAGAAGCATGGTGAAGCAGATCGCCCACGCGCACGGATATCTGGCGACGTTCATGGCCAAACCCCTCAAAGGCGAAGCGGGCAACGGACTCCACCTTCACCACTCCCTGTGGCGGGACGGTGAATCGGTGTTCCACGGCGAGGATGGCGCACTTTCGCCACCGGGACGCCACTACCTCGCCGGAATCCAGAGCAGGATGACTGAAATGTCCCTCGCCGGCTCGACGACGCCCAACGCCTACCGGCGGCGGCGTCCCGACAGCTTCTGTCCGATCAACACCGCCTGGGGATACGACAACAGGTCCACGGCCCTGCGGGTCATCGGACATTCGCCCCGGGCCATGCGGATCGAGGTGCGCGACGGAGCGGCCGACTGCAACCCCTATTACCTTCTCGCCGCCCAGATCGCCGCCGGTCTCGACGGCATCGAGCGGGAACTGGAACCGACTCCGCCCTGCATTGGCAACGCCTACGAATCACCGGGCTACGAACCGTTGCCCACCACCATCGACGATGCCATCGCAAGGGCGCAGGCATCGACGTTTCTGGCCGACCTCCTGGGCGATGACCGGCTTGCCATCCTGGTCAGCCAGGCGGAACGGGAACGGGATCTGGTGGCCGACGACATCACCGCGGTCGAGATCGATCGTTATCTCGGAAATTTCTGATCCGGGAACGGCTGCTTGGACATCGAAGCCGGCCTCCACCCACGCCTCAGGTCCTTCCTGGCACAGGTCTCCAGCGACGCCGATCAACTGATCGACCCGTGTGACCCTGGCCCATCACGCCAGGCCCTGGAGCGCGAACTGGCGGAACTCGACATCGAGGCTCCGCAGATTTGGCGGGTTTCGGACATCCAGCTCGACACCGGCCGGCGTGTCCGCGTCTACGAACCGGAGCCGGGCACCGGACGCCCGGCCCTCGTCTTCTTCCATGGCGGCGGTTACGTCAGGTGCTCGATCGACACCCACGACTCGATGTGCCGCATTCTTTCCCTGAAAGCCGGCGTGGTGGTGTTCTCAGTCGACTATCGCCTGGCGCCCGAGGCGAAGTTCCCGGAACCCCTCGAGGACTGCCATGGCGCCGCTGTTTCCATCCATGCCCGGGCCGAGGAATTCGGAATCGATCCCGAGCGCATGGCCGTGGGAGGTGACAGTGCCGGCGGCAACCTGGCCGTGGGGGTCATCAGACTCGCGAACGCGCGGGGTGGACCGGGATTCCGCCATCAGCTCCTCATCTATCCCCATGTCGACATGAGAGCCGACACGCAGTCCATGCGCCTCTATTCGAAGGGCTTCTTCCTCGATCTCATGGAGTTCTATGTCGCCTGCTACACCCGTGACGAGACGGATTTCGACAACCCGCTGTGCTCACCGCTGCGGGCCGATGACATTGCCGGCCAGCCCCCGGCCACCGTCATCGTGTGCGGTTTCGACCCGCTGCGAGACGAGGGTCGGGCCTATGCCCGGAAACTCGAGGACGCCGGCGTCACCGTCGAACTCATCGAGCACGCGGACATGCTTCACGGATTTCTCCTGATGCGCCGGATCATCGGCACCGAGGTGGAGCAGGCCCTCGCAGACTGCGGGCGGACCCTTGCCAGGGCCCTGACGGCGAAGCCTCGATGAGCCGGACTGTGGACCCAGCCAGCAACCGTTTCGACGTCGTCATCGTCGGCGCCGGACTGTCCGGAATCGGCAGTGCATGGCACCTCATGCACCACTGCCCGTCGAAGAGTTTCACCATTCTCGAGGGCCGCGAGGCCATCGGCGGCACCTGGGATCTCTTCCGCTATCCGGGCGTGCGCTCCGACAGCGACATGCACACGCTGGGCTACGCCTTCAAGCCGTGGCTGGAGGCTCGTGCCATCGCCGATGGCCCGTCGATCCTGGGCTACATCAACGAGACAGCGGACGAATACGACATCCGGCGCCATGTCCGATTCGGCCATCGCGTCACGGCGGCATCGTGGTCAAGCAGCGAAGCCCTCTGGACCGTCGAGGCGGAACACGAGGGCGAGACCGTTCGTCTGGCCTGCAACATGCTGCTGCTGTGCGGCGGATACTACGACTACGAAGATCCGTACCGGCCGACCTGGGAAGGGGAGGACCTGTATTCCGGCACCATCGTGCATCCGCAGTTCTGGCCTGAAGACCTGGATTGCCGGGAGAAGCGCTTTGCCGTCATCGGTTCCGGTGCCACGGCCATGACCCTGGTGCCGGCACTGGCGATGGCCGGAGCCGCGCACGTCGTCATGGTCCAGCGCTCCCCGACATACGTCGTGTCCTGGCCGAGCGAGGACAGGTTCGCCAACCTCCTTGCCCGATTCCTGCCGAACCGCCTGGCCTATGCCATCACGCGGCGGCGGAACGTCAGGCGGGACGTGGATCTCTATCGCAGGACCCGGACCGAACCGGAGAAAGTGAAGGCCGAATTCATCGGTCTCGTGCGACAGGCGCTCAAGCCGGACATCGATGTCGCGCAACACTTCACTCCAAGCTACGGCCCCTGGGACCAGCGCCTGTGTCTCATTCCGGACGACGATCTCTACCACGCCCTCAACAGCGGCCAGGCGACCGTTCGGACCGACACCATCGAACGGTTCACCCATGACGGCCTGGAACTTGCCAGCGGCGAGACCGTCGAGGCCGACTTCATCGTCGTCGCCACGGGCCTGAGGATGAAAGTCCTCAACGGCATCAGGCTTTCCGTTGACGGTTCCGCCGTGCATCCGCCCGAGCACTGGTCCTACAAGGGCATGATGCTCTCGGATGTTCCCAATCTCATCCAGACGTTCGGTTACATCAATGCCAGCTGGACCCTGCGCGCCGATCTGACAGCCGCCTGGGCCTGCCGCCTGATCAACACGATGGACAGGAAGGGCAAGCGGCAGGCCACGCCCCGGCTCGGCGACGCACACCGGGACATGACACCGAGGCCCTGGATCGACGACTTTCCGGCGGGCTACGTCCTGCGCGCCCTTGACTTCCTGCCACGGCAGGGGGACCACGATCCGTGGCGCAACACCCAGGACTACGCCCTTGATGTCCGCCTGGTGAAGCGCTCACCGATCGAGGACGGAACACTCGAACTCACCGGCACGCGATGACAGCAGCCGAAGGCGCGCCGCAACTGCGTCCTCCTGGCGAGGTCATGCGCCTCGAACGCATGGGAGCATCCTTCCCCACGCGACTGAGTTTCATGCGCCAGCTGGTCCGCCGCATGATCCGGGAACGCTGGCGTTTCGAGAGGCTGCGTCTCGATCTTGATCACAACGGGATTGGTCGCACCCTCCACGCTGTTCACGGTCCCCACCGGACCTACAGCCTTGTGGGGTTTTCAGGATCCATCGATCCCCGGGAGAGAACGGACCGCGTTATCGCCAATGTCTGGGACACCACCTTCTCGCTCTTCGACGGCGTTCCCGGGGCCGCAGACATCGAACGCCTCGAAGCGAACACGCCCCGCCAGGAGGCAGGGCGATTCAGGGCCAGTGAACTGGTCCTGGCGCGGGCCAACAGGAGCGGCAGGATCTTCGATCACGCGGTGGAGCGCCTGGCCAGTGGCCGGCAGCCTCGCCGCGATCTCATGGACGAGGTGGGCTACCTGATGCGTACCACAGCGGTCTACGGAAGCGGCAAGTTCGGCTGCGCCGACCGCGACCGGATCGCCGGACGTGACGAGTTGCGCGCGCCCTTCCAGGCGGAACTTCTCGCCGTCTATCTCATCCGCTGGATGAGCGTTGACCTCGTCAATCACATGGCCCGGCAACGGTCGGGACATGAGGCAGCGGAGCTCTCGGAAGATCTTGCGAGGGCACTCGGTATCGGCAACGCCACGGGCCTGGGCATGGCACCCTTTCTCGTCAAGCACCCGCTGTTGATCAACAACTGGGTCATGGCGCGGGAAAGCGCTCTCTTGCGCGTGCGGAAGGTGGAACGGGCCACCCCTCAAGCCATCCGGGAGTTCCGCGACCTTCTGGACGATGCACGGCGCCACGTCGCTGCCTGGACGGTCGACGATCCGGAGCAGTCGGCACGCATCTCGAGACTTGGCGACGATCTCTCGCATCTCGATACATGGTGCAAGAACGGACTCGACTGCGAACGGCCCTGGGACGCTCTCTGGCGCCTTGCGTCGCGGCACCTTTCCCTGGAAGGCCAGGAGATGGTGGTGGCCCTGCTGCTCGAGCACCAGGGAGCGCTGGTCGACGGGTTGTGCGAGGCCATGAGTTCCGGAGGTCTGCCGGCCGTCAAGCCGGCCATGCCGCTCGGAGACCTCATCGGCCTCATCGACGACCACTACGGCTGGGCTCTCTCCATCGACCATGCCGCGCGGGAATCCCGCCAGCGGTTCTGGTACTACTCCGAAGAGAAGCTGGAACCGCGGGTGGGGGACCGATACGCCGAGCCCGGCGCCGACATGGAAATGGCCGTGGCCATCGGCCGCGATGTCGCCATGCTGAGAGCACGGCTCATGGATCACGATCGCCTGGAAAGCGTCGCCGACTTTCTCCTCGCGGCGCCGGAGTGGCGAAGCACGGTGCGCCGCGTCCAGCACCTTGCCCACCTTCCCTATGCCGAGATTCGCGACAATCTTCTGGCGGCTGACCGGCGTCCGCTCGATATCCTGCGATTCAAGCTGGCCTTTTTCGGCGCCAACGGATTCGATCCCAAGTCGGCTCTCTGGACCCGCGTAACCCTCTTCCAGGGGGCGCCGCTTCCCGGCGACATTTCCGATGGCACGGAGCCGCAGTGGCTCTTTCCCCATCCCTAGAGCCCGGCATGGCGACGTCTCCTGTCCTTCTCTCTCTCAACGAGATTCTCTTCCACTTCGCCCGGGCCGCCTCCGGCGCCGGCGCCCCCGTCGGCATCTGCGAGGAATTTGCCACCACTGCGGCGTGGCTTGCTTTCATCGACATGGACCCCGCCCGGGCAGCCCTGCCGGCGCTCGATGCCCTGGCCAGAGACGAAAGCAGCGGTGATCTCGTGATTCGGGACAATCGCCTCGCCTGTCGCGACGGCGGGATGGTGTCGGCGCTCTTCGCCGGGCCCGTCATCACCGACCGGCTCTCCATGGCACCGGACGAATCCGTGACGCTCCATGTCGAAAAGGTGGATGTGCCGCTTCTTCTTGCAGGAGCTGTCGCCGCTGCCGGTAGCGTTCACGCCCGCCTTTCCTGGCATGGAAGCACAAGGACGGTCATCGACATCGCCGGAGGACTGGCGGCTCTGCAGGGGGACACCGCCCAGGGCCCGGTAGCGGTGACAGTCGTGGCGAATGCCCCGGGCGCCATCATGTCTTCCCGTGTTCCTCGGCACGCCATTGAGGCGGGAAGAAGGACAGCACTGGACGAGGGAATTCCTGTCGACAGTGCGGCCTGGTCCGGCGTTCTCGCCTACTACGCCAAGACTCTGGTGCCCTCGACCACGCGGTCGAGAAGCGAGGGTGCGGGACCGTCCGATGGAACCTGACGGTATCACCACCCTCCCCTTCACATTGTCCGGTGTCTTCGCCAAGATGTGGTGCCCGTCACCCAGTCATCCGGACAGCCGATGAAGTGTGCAGTATTGCGGGAGCGTCATCCCGGCGAGACCAGGGTTGCCGCCTCCCCGGACATGGTCAGAAGGCTGAAGAACCAGGGTGTCGCAGTTGCCATTGAAGCGGGAGCGGGCGAGACCGCCGGATGGACCGACGACACGTTCCTCCAGGCCGGGGCCATCGTCTCCGCCGATGCCGACGATGTACTGGCCGGTGCCGATGTCGTCTTCAAGGTCAACCGGCCGGTCACCACGGATGACATCGACGAGGTGGCCCACATCCCCGAAGGATGTGTCGTCGTCGGTCTCATCAATCCCCTCGTCGACCGCGAACAGTACGCCGGCTACGCCGCCCGGCGGCTTACCGTGCTGGCCATGGAACTGATCCCCAGAATCAGCCGTGCCCAGGCCATGGATGCCCTGACGTCCCAGGCCAGCCTGGCCGGCTACAAGGCGGTGCTGGACGCCTGCATGTTCTTCGGCCGCGCCATGCCCATGATGATGACGGCCGCCGGCACCATCGCACCGGCGCGGGTGCTGATTCTTGGCGCCGGCGTGGCGGGGCTTCAGGCCATTGCGACTGCACGGCGACTCGGCGCCGTGGTCGAGGCCTTCGATGTACGGGCAGCCGTGAAGGAGGAGGTGGAGAGTCTTGGCGCCAGCTTCGTGGAGGTGCCCGGCACCGGTGACGCCGAAACCAAGGAAGGTTATGCCCGGGAGATGGATGATGCCTATCTTGACCGGCAGGCCGAAGTGATCGCAGGCGCCCTGAAGAAGGCCGACATCTGCATCACAACCGCGCGCATCCCCGGGCGCCCGGCGCCGCGGCTTGTGACCGACGCCATGGTCCGGAACATGAAACCCGGTTCCGTCATCGTCGATCTCGCGGTGGAGGACGGCGGCAACTGCGATGGCAGCAGTCGTGACGAGGTGGTGGATGCCGACGGTGTCACCATTGTCGGATTCTCCAACGTGGCGGGACGTCTGGCAGCCGATGCCTCGACCTTCTATGCACGCAACCTCTTCAACCTCATCACGCCCTTCATCGATACCGAAACCGGGTGCCTGGCGCTTGATCACGCAGACGAGGTGATCAGCGGAATGTGCGTGATGCGTGATGGCGTGCTTGTCCACCCCCTGCTCTGCGACACGAAGGAGAGCTGAGCCCATGGAAGCCGCTGTCGATCCGCTCTTCTTCCGGCTGACGATCTTCGTGCTCGCCATCTTTGTCGGCTACCACGTGGTCTGGGCCGTGACTCCGGCGCTCCATACGCCCCTGATGTCGGTCACCAACGCGATTTCCAGCGTCATCATCGTCGGCGCGCTGATCGCCGCCGGTCCGGAGGGAATGGACCTCTCGGGAGTCCTTGGTTTCATCGCCGTCACCCTGGCCGCCATCAACATCTTCGGCGGCTTTGCCGTCACGCAGCGCATGCTGGAGATGTTCCGCAGGAAGGACGGGGCCAGGGGACAGGATCCATGACCGCCGATCTGGCGGCGCTGGCCTATCTGGTTGCGGCGGTCTGCTTCATCCTCGCCCTGAAGGGCCTCTCGGCGCCGGGATCATCGCGCCGGGGCAATCTCATCGGCATGATCGGCATGGTCATCGCCGTGGCGGTGACGATTGCCGACCCCTCCGTCATGTCCTACTGGTGGATCATCGGCGGTCTTGCCATCGGCGGCGCCATCGGCACGGCCATCGCCCTCAACATCCGGATGACGGCGATGCCACAGCTGGTGGCGGCCTTTCACAGCCTGGTGGGTCTGGCTGCCGTTCTCGTCGCTGCGGCGGCACTCTATTCTCCGGAAGCCTACGGCATTGTCGGCGCCGACGGCGCCATCCGGCTCGCCAGCAGGATCGAGATGATCCTCGGCATGGCGATCGGCGCCGTGACCTTTTCCGGTTCCGTGGTCGCCTTCGCCAAGCTCCAGGGACTGGTGTCCGGCGCCCCGATGGTGTTCCGGGGACAGCATCTTCTCAACCTGCTGATCGGCCTCGTCATGGCCGCCAGCGGCGTGTGGTTTGCCGCCAACGGCAACGCTGGCGCCTTCTGGATTGTCGCCGCGCTGGCCTTCCTGATCGGCGTCACCCTCATCGTCCCGATCGGCGGTGCGGACATGCCGGTGGTTGTTTCCATGCTCAACAGCTACTCCGGCTGGGCCGCAGCCGGTATCGGCTTTACCCTGGAAAACGAGCTTCTCATCATCACCGGCGCCCTCGTCGGTTCCTCCGGCGCCATCCTGAGCTACATCATGTGCAAGGGCATGAACCGCTCCTTCTTCAACGTCATCCTGGGAGGATTCGGTGGTTCCGGACCGATGGAAACGGCCGCCGGCCAGCGCAAGGTGAACCAGGGCAGCGCCGACGATGCGGCCTTTATCCTGCAGAACGCCCGCAAGGCGATCATCGTTCCCGGGTACGGCATGGCGGTCGCCCA
>JAJEBJ010000213.1 GCA_022822575.1 Alphaproteobacteria bacterium
CGTTGCGCTTGAGGATGGTCATGTCCGTCTGGATGACGGCTCCGTTCTGGAGAGCGATGTCACCATCCTTGCCACCGGAGCTGCCGCACCGGACTGGATTCGCCGTACCGGACTTGCTGTTGACAGCAGGGGATTCGTCGCCGTCGATGGCTTCCTGCGCTCGACATCCCACCCGTGCGTGTTCGCTGCCGGTGACATCGCCGGTTTCACACCAGGCGAACTGCCCAAGAATGGCGTCCACGCCGTGCGCCAGGGACCGGTTCTGGACGGCACGTTGAGACGCCTTGCGGAGGGGCGCGACCCGGTGCCCTTCAGACCCCAGCGACACACCCTGGCACTTGTCTCGACCGGCAGGGGGCACGCGGTGGCCTCCCGGGGACCGGTTACGGTGTCCGGGCGCTGGGTATGGCGGTGGAAGGATCGCATCGACCGGCGGTGGATGCGCCGTTATCAGGACCTGCCGAGGATGGAGGAGACCTTTCCCATGCGGTGCGGCGGGTGTGGTGCCAAGGTGCCGTCGCGAGTGCTCGAACGGGCGCTGGCCCGTCTGGATGTTCCCGCCATGCCCGGGGTCCTGGTTGGCCTCGATTCGGCTGACGATGCAGCGGTTCTCGCACCGGTCCCGGGCACGGTGATGGTGCAGACGGTCGACCAGTTCCCGGCGTTCGTCGACGATCCCTGGCTGTTCGGCCGCATCGCGGCGGTTCACGCACTTTCCGATATCCACGCCATGGGAGCCGAACCCCATGCCGCCATGGCACTCGTTGGTCTGGTGCCCGGCGAGGCAGACGCCATGGAAGACGATCTCGTGCACATGCTCGAAGGAGTCCTTTCGATCCTTCGCCAGGAGGGCTGCGCCCTGGTGGGCGGCCATACCGGCGAATCGGACCGCGCCGCCCTGGGTCTGGCCGTCACCGGTCATGTCGACGAATCGGCACTCATTCGCGTTTCGGGCCTTGAACAGGGTGACGTCCTTCTTCTCACCAGACCGCTTGGCACCGGGGCGTTGCTCGCCGCCAACATGCGCGGCGAGGCCGATGGTGCGTGGATCGGGACCATCCTCGATGCGATGCAGCGCAGCAACGGACCGGCCGCACGACTTCTCGCCGACGCCGGCGCCCGGTCGATGACCGACGTGACCGGATTCGGACTCGCCGGACACCTGTGGGACATGGCGCGGGCCTCGGGCGTTGCCATCGAGATCGGCAGGGTTCCTGCCTATGCCGGGGCGGTTGAACTCCTCGCCCGGGGCCGGGCCAGCACGCTTCATCCCGGCAATGTGGCGGCGATGAAGGGCATCCTTGATGCCGATGTGGCCGACCCGATCCTCTTTGATCCACAGACAGCCGGAGGACTCGTTGCGGGACTTCCTGAGGAAAGGGCAGACGAGGCGATGGCCCTCCTCTGTGAAGCAGGCGAGACCGGCGCCGCGCTGATCGGACGGGTGACCGGTTCGGGGACCGCAGCTCTTTCGCTCGGGCCGGGCGCTCAGTCGTTCACGTATTCAGGCACGAACATGTAGGTTCCCGCGTCGCGGAGGACCGCCTTGTCGCTCGAGACACACTTCGAGCGCACATCCCGAATGATCCGGCCCGCTGCAGTCCGGGTCCAGAACCAGGCGATCACGGCTCCGGTGTCGGTGGCGCCGGTGTGGGCCGCGGCAGACTCCATGTAGTAGGCCTTCAGGTCTTCCGAAGCGAGGCGCAACCGGTCGATTCCGGTCCCGTGAGCCTGAAATTCGCCATCGAGCCAGCCGGTGAGTAGCCGGGCGGCGCCGGGGGCGTCCATGCCCGATCCGCCCAGGGTGGTGCGGCCGCGCCTTGCGACGCTCATCTCATACCAGGGACGCAGGCGGTCGATTTCCTCAAGCAGCGGGCCGTCGCGGTTGACGACAAGAAGGTCAAGGACTTCCCGGTCCTCCCCGTCAGGCGGCGCCTCTTCGGAGAAATCTTCGAGAACAGGTCCGGCCCGTCTGTCGAAAAGGTCGAGGAGAGCCGTGAGGACGCGCCGCTGGAACGGCGCATTGCCTGCGGCACCGAAGGGCCGGCCCAGTGGAAACGGCACCCACAGCGCACGTGGCGGCCTCACCTCCTCGGCCTGACGGCGCACCAGCGCGATGAGTGCTGTCGCCAGGCCCTCGTCCTCCATGAACTTTGCCAGTCCGCTCACGGCGCACGTGCAAAGGGGTCAAACGGGAGCGAGGATGACCGTGTTGACTCCCTCCGCCTTCATCGCGCCGGCAAGGTGGCGCGCCGCACTCTCCATGGCGAGGGGATCGGTCGCGCCCATGAACGAGTAGTGCGTCTTCGCCACCGATCCGATCGTGCCGTCGTCGGCGACCTCGATGAGCCTCTGCAGCGGGAAGACGACATTGATGTCTTCCTGGAAACCTGTCCGGTCGTGGGAGGTCGAAACATGATCCTGCACCACATCCGCCGCACCCTCGACAGGAATGCTCCGGTAGTCCGCCGAGCCTTCGCTGAATGCCTGGTCGCCACGCAGCCGCAATCCGGCCGAGGACACGAGTGCGACCCGCCGCATGGACGGAGGCAGCGGTTCGGTCCAGGGCGAGCCCGGGATATCGGGACTGGAGAACTCCATCAGGAATTCCGCCATGTCCGGGTTGAGGTCAGTCATGCGTACCAAGGGCGCCTCCACTCATTCAGTCGACGCTGTCGACGGTTTCCAGCATCATCGGTGCGAGAGTATCGACCGTGCGTCCTGCCCAGTCCATCCCTGGCACCGCGGCCATCATGGCCTTCTGCCCGGCTTCCAGGCGATCCAGTTCGGCCGAAAGATCAACGGTCACGATCTCTCCATCGGCCACCACGCGCTCTCCATCCACCCAGACATCCCGGACCGCACGCTCGGCAGCGACCACGATGAGCGTGCGCAGGGGTTCCCGGACCGGCCGCATCGCCGGGTGAGCAAGATCGATCGCCACGAGATCGGCCCTGGCCCCGACGCTGATCCTTCCCAGATCATCGCGCCCCAGGGCCGTCGCACCGCCTACTGTGGCGGCATGAAAGATGTCCTGGTAGTCAAGATCGGAGACACTGCCGGCCACGAGGCGCGCAGCGACGGCCGCCGTGCGCATCTCGTCCAGCATGTTGTGCGGATAGGTGTCCGTGCCCAGGCCCAGGGCGACACCGTGCCTCTGGTAGCCGCCAATGGTGTTGAGTGCGATGCCCCGGCGCGAGAACACGGTCGGACAGTGAGCCACGGTGGCGCCACTGTCGCGCATCAGGTCGAGGTCGCGACGTGCAGTCCAGTGTAGCCACGGATGATGGTCGAGGAAGATGCAATGGGCGATCGTGCTTCGTTCATCGAGCACTCCAATGTCGTGCATCCACTGGATCGGCGATGCACCGTGCCGCCTTTGCATCTCGTGGAACTCGGTCACGGATTGCGCGGCGTGGATCGTCCACGGGAGGTTGCGTTCCCTGGCCGCCGCGTGACTGTCGCGCAGGGTCTCCTCGCTGCAGGTGTCGACCTGGGAGGGGGCAACCATGCCCGAAAGGCGGCCTGAGGGATGCTGGCGCGCCAGCTCGATGACGGTGAGAGCCCGTTCCAGCCCCCGGGCGCCGGCGCCAGGTATCCAATCGTAGTCGAGGCTGTGTCCGTCCGTCGTCAACCATCGCGCGTCGCGAAACATCGGAGCGGCGACTCCACGGATGCCGCTCGCCGCAAGAGCATCGAGCCAGCCGTCGTAGGGCATGGAAAGATCGACCGCCGTGGTGACACCCGACAGCAGCAGTTCCGCGAGCGCCACCTTGAGGCAGGCTTCGTGCCCGTCTTCGTCTACCGGATTGAAGACCGGCAGGTGTTCGTAGAGCGAGCTGTGCCAGAAGCCCGGGGAGCGTGTTTCGTCGGTGATGCCCTTGCGCATCGCCTCGCTCTGGGCGTGGGTATGGATGTTGACGAGGCCTGGCATGACGAGGAGGCCCGAACCGTCGATGCGCCGCCCCGCCGGAGCGTCCCCGCCCTTGCCGACAAACGTGATGGCGCCATTGGCGAAGGCGAGGTCGGCATGCCGCAGATAGACATGCCTCGTGCCGTCCCAGGCCACGAGCCAGGCAATATCGTGAATGAGAGTGGTGTCATTCATGGTTCTGCGCCGCCATCATAGAGTAACCGCGACAAGGGACCACCCGTCAGACATGCGCAGGCTTCACGAAGATGACATCACGCTGCTGGCCACGGGTGCCTGGATCCTGGGATCCGGCGGTGGCGGAAGTCCGTATGACGGCTGGCTCAATCTGGATGCACTCTACCGCGCCGGCGTCACGATCGATCTCGTGGATCCCGAAGAGCTTGGTGATGACGATCTCATTGCCGTGGTCTCGACCATGGGAGCGCCGCTCGCCGGACAGGAGCGTCTGGCGGACCCCGAGCTCTCGGCGGCGCCGGTGCGGGCACTCGAGGACTGGCTGGACCGCCGTTTCCAGGCGGTCATGGCCGTCGAGATTGGTGGTGGCAACGGGATCGAGCCCTTTCTGGTCGGAGCCACCCTGGATCTCCCTGTGGTCGATGCCGATGCCATGGGCCGCGCCTTCCCGGAAGCCCAGATGACGAGCTTTGCCATTCACGATCTTGCCATGTTTCCCATGGCGCTGGGCGACGTGCGTGACAACACCGTCATTGTGGCCCGCGCGGCGAGTTGGCAGTGGATGGAACGGTTGTCGCGTGCCGTGACCACGGCGCTGGGCTCTACCGCTCCGACAGCCAAGGCGCCCCGCAGCGGCCGCGAGGTCAAGGACTATGCCATTCACGGTTCGGTGAGCAGGGCGATCAGAATCGGCCGGGCCGTCGGCGACGCGCAGCGACGTCTCGCCGATCCCGTGGCGGCGGTGATAGAGAGCGAGGGTGGACGATTGGTCTTCACCGGCAAGGTGAGCGATGTCCAACGACGCACCAGCGAGGGATTCTTGAAGGGCCGCGCCGTGCTTGAAGGCGAGGGAACCTTCGAGGTCGATTTCCAGAACGAATACCTGATCGGCCGTCACGACGGTCAACCGGTGGTGATGACACCCGACATCATCTGTCTCATGGATGTCGAATCGGGTGAGGCCGTGGGCACCGAGACCCTGCGCTATGGCCAGAGAATCGCCGTCATCGCCCTTCCCGTTCCCGACATCCTGACCACGCCACGCGGCCTCGAACTCGTCGGCCCCCGAGCTTTCGGCTACGACTTCGATTACAGGTGCGCTTTTGCATGATACCGCCGACTTCCGGAACCGGACCGGACCGGACCGGACGGATACATCGAGAGGAAGTAGGGGTCAGCGCGGACTCAGCTCGTCTCGACCGTGCCGCCGGCCTCGCGCCAGGCAGCGATACCGCCGATCATGTGGCAGACATTGCCGACGCCGCACTGGCGCGAGCTCTCCACGGCCATCGCCGAGCGTTCGCCGAAAGCGCAGTAGTAGACCAGCCGGTGGCCGGGGCGGCCAGCGAGGGCGCGCAGCGCCCCGCCGGGCTCAATCATCTCCGCGAGGCGATCATAGGGAGCATGCACCGAGCCGGGGATCGTGCCCTCGCGGGCCCGCTCGCCGGCCTCACGCAGGTCAACGAGGATGTCGTCCGGCCCGCGGTCGTGCATCACCTCGCGCGCGTTCATCGCGCACTCGGGATGGGCCTCGTCCTCCTGGCCGCGGCCGACGCTGAGGTTCGTGGGCACGGCAACGTCCATCATCTTGGGGTCGCTGAGATTGAGGCCGTCCATCAGCGCCGCGTACGCAGCGGGCGAGGCGACCTGGAGGCGGGGGTTGAAGCGCCTCTCCTCGCCGATGGTGCTCACCGTGTCGCCCTTGTAGTCGTGGCCGGGGTACACCAGCGTCTCGTCGGGCAAAGTCAGCAACTTGCCGAAGAGCGAGTCGTACTGCTGCAACGCGTCGCCGTTCTGGAAGTCGGTGCGGCCGGTGCCGCGGATCAACAGCGTGTCGCCGGTGAAGACGCGGTCCGCCATCACGAAGCTGTAGGATTCGGCGGTGTGCCCCGGCGTATGGAGCGCGCGCAGGCTCACGCCTTCGATCTCGATCGGGTCGCCGTCGCCGACGCGCATCGAGACCACGTCCACCGGCGCCTCCCGGCCCATCACGGTAACGCAGCGGGTGCGGTCGCGCAGTTCCGCCATGCCGCTGATGTGGTCGGCGTGGACATGGGTATCAAGCACCTTGGCCAACGTGAGGTCGAGTTCGTCCAGCAGGGTGAGGTAACGCTCCACCCGCTCCTCTACCGGGTCGATGATGAGCGCCTCGCCGCCGGCGCGTCCGCCCAGCAGGTAGGTGTAGGTGCCCGAGTCCTGATGATAGAGCTGGCGAAAGATCATCGTCGGTCCTCCGCTGTGCGGCTTGTCACGGCGCCATTGTAAGCCTCGCCGCCACCTCGGGCCAGCGCAGCCGCGGGACGAGTGGCATTGCTCCCCACTATCGAAAGCTCTGCGAAGCCCTCGCCACTCCGCGTGGTTCTGATCTCGCCGGGGCCTGAGCCTTCGACTACGATGGCGATGGAAGGGGCCACCTGCCCTTCACCGGAACGGCGCTCTGCGGGCGGTACGGGGCTTGAGGATGGCGGAGTGGCCTGAAGCCAGCAACGGAGGGTGGAACGTGAAGATCAGGCGCATCGGCGTCTACCGGATTGATCTTCCACTGAAGGAGTCCTACAGCCTCTCGGGCGGGCGGCTCGTGACGGAGCGCCTCGACAGCACATTTGTCAGAATTGAGACGGATTGCGGTCTCGAAGGGTGGGGAGAGGGATGTCCCTGGGGCCACAGCTATCTTCCGGCCCACGGTCAGGGTCTGCGGGCCTCGCTCGACGTGCTCGCTCCTTCGCTTCTGGGACGGGATCCGCGCTCTCTCGATACCCTCAATCGGGTGATGGACGCCCGGCTTCCCGGTCATCTCTACGCCAAGTCGCCCATCGACATGGCATGCTGGGATCTCGTGGGCAAGGCGGCGGCGGAGCCGTTGTGGCGACTCTTCGGCGGCGAGGAACCCGTTCCCGTCGAGATCAATTCCTCGATTCCCACTGGCACGCCGGAGGCCATGGTGGCGGGGATCGAGCGGGCCCGCAGGGAGGGATACCGGGTCCACTCTGCGAAGCTTGGCGGCCATGATGCCGCAGTCGACATCGAGCGCATCGACGCCATCGAGGATGCCCTGGTGACAGGGGAACACATCACCTGGGACATCAACCGGGCATGGACTCCCGCAATCGCTCTCGAGGTGCTGAACTCCGTCTCGTCAACGGCATGGGTGGAGCAGCCCTGCGAAACCCTCGAGCAGTGCGCCATGGTGGCGCGCAAGGTCCGCCAGCCGGTACTGCTGGACGAATGCCTGCATGACTTCCACGACCATCTCCTGGCCTGGCGTACCGGGGTCTTCGCCGGCATCAAGGTCAAGCCCAACCGTGTGGGCGGCCTGACACGGGCACGGCGCATCCGCGATCTCGCCATCGACGTCGGCTGGAAAATGCACATCGAGGACGTCGGCGGCACCGCGCTTGCCGACACCGCTGCCATTCACCTCGCCGCCTCCACGCCACAGCCGTACCGCATGGCAAGCTGGCCGGCCCATGACCACATTGCCTGGGACCCCGTGCCTGGCCAGGGGGTGCGCAATCGTGGCGGATTCCTGGTGCCGACCGGTCATCCCGGACTCGGAGTGGTCCCCGATGAGGAACACACAGGTCCGCCGGTTGCCGTCTACAGTTGATTCACCGGTGATCGGTGCGCGGCTGTCGGTCTCCTGCTTGACGCGTTGGTACTGTGCCACACAATGAAAGGACATCCTTTCGAGGGAAGGGGTCAGTCATGGCAGCTATCGGGACCGATCCGGGAGGTGTGAGCGTTGTCGAAACGAGAGTGATCCGGCCGACCTTCTGGAACGCTCTTCCCCATTTTCTTCCCATCACCATCTTCCCCCTCATCATCGTGGCGGCGTTGTTGGGGGGCTGGTGGATCCTTGCCCCCTTCGTCTTCTTCGGGCTCGCCGGCCCGCTCGATCTTGCCTTTGGCATGGACGGGCGGAACATGGATCCGGCGAAGACACCCGAACGCCGCCTGTTCTGGCACAATCTCCCGGTCTGGGTGTGGGCCATTCTGTGGCCTGCGACCTTTGTCTTCACGGCCTGGCAGATCCTGGTCGCCGGGCACCTCGCCGACTGGGAAGGCGCCTTGATGGTGTTTGTCCTGGCGATGGAGGCCCAGGCCGTCTTCATCGTCGGTCACGAGCTCATCCATCGTCGCCGGCAATGGGAACGCCGCCTTGGCGAGTTCCTGCTCGCTTCGGCTTCCTACCCGCAGTACGCCACGGAGCATGTCTACATTCACCACGCCTTTGTCGGAACACCACTGGATGTGGGATCGGCGCCAAGGGGTGAGAGCCTGTGGCACTACTTCCCCCGCGAGGTTGCCAACAACCTGGTTGGTTCATGGCTTGTGGCGCGCGAACGCCTGGCGCGCAAGGGACTGCCGGTCTGGCATCGCAGCAACCCCTTCTGGCGCTACGGTCTGACGACAGCGTTCTGGTATGTCGTCGTCTTGGCGATGGGAGGTCCATGGGCGATACCGGTCTACATGGCGCTCTGTCTCGGCGTTGTCTTTTCGATGAAGGTCTCCAACTACATCCAGCACTACGGTTTGCGCCGGGTGCGGATGGCCGGCGGGCGATTCGAGAAAATCCTGCCCCGGCACTCGTGGAGCGTGGACTACAGGTTCAGCAACTGGATGTTCTTCAACATGCAGCGTCATGCGGATCATCACGCCGTTTGGGGGCGTCGCTATCCCCTCCTGCAGTTCCGAGGTGCCGACGAATCGCCGCAGCTGCCCGGGAGCTACGGCAAGATGCTCGGGCTGGCCGTGCGTCCGCGCCGCTGGTTCGAGACAATGGATCCGCTGGTCGATGAGTGGCGGGCGCGATTCTATCCTCATGTTGACGACTGGAGCGCCTACGACAGCCCGGTATCGGCGGCACGTCCGGAATCCTTTGACGCTATCGTGGAAATCTACGGCGAGGCGCCACGGCTCGCCGGCTGGATCGAGCGGCAGCCGGACCTTCTCGACGAATTGCGCGCCAGGGAGTTCACCGATCTTGATCTTCCTGAGGGGTTCGGTCCCGATGCCCGTGCCGAGACCATCGCCCGGCAGGGCCTGACACGTCTCTACTGGCTCCACGAGTTCGCCGTCGCCGAAATGAAGGACGAGATCGCCGAGACGCCCGTGCAGGATGCTGCAGATCTCGTGGAGTTCGCTCGCGGCTGGTCGAACCGCAAGGCCTTTCAGATCGGCATGCACACGTTGCGGGGCAACCTCACGCCGGTCGAGGCGGGCCAGGCCCTGGCCAACCTTGCCGAAGCGGCAATCACCGCAACTCTCCAGGCCGTCGAGGCTGAAAGAGTTGAGCGCACCGGTGCGCCTGTCGAAGGCGGCATCGCCGTGCTGGTTTCGGGCGACCTTGCTACCCGGGAGGTGGCGCCGGATACGCCGATGGAGGTCATGTTCGTCCACGAAGGGGGATCAAGGGCCAGCCATGAAGCGCTCTGCCGGGACTTCCGCGACGCTCTCGGGGATCTCGCACAGGACAGCCTTCTGTTCGCGCCCTCGCCGGCGGGCGACGGGGGGAAGGACGTGTGGTCCCTAGAGGAATTTGTCGAAAGCCACAGGGAGCCGGGCGCTGATCTTGCGCGCCTAGTCCGCGCCCGATGCTTCATCACCTTCGGTGATGCGGATCCTGGCGCGTGGTTCGCGGAAACAAGACGGGAGCTTCACGTTCCGGAGGAGGCCGGCACCGGAGACTCCCTCGACATGGCGCGAGCGGCCCTCTTCCTTCAGCTCACCCTCGCCATGGAGGAACCCGCGCCTGCAGCCGCATCGGTCTTCCGGCACGCCGGGGAGAGAGGTTTGCTTGCGGTCGCGTCCGCCCGCGACCTGTGTGAAGCTGCGGACATGTGGCGCAACCTGAAGGGTATCCAGCGCCTGGTGGTCGAGGACGGAGTGGTGGACGATGCAACGCCGGCAAAGGTCAAGAGTGTCATCGCGCGCTCCTGCGGCATGGAGAGATATGAAGCTCTTGAGGCTTCCGTGGCCGACATGGCGTCAAGGTCGAACCGTGCCGTCGCATCTCTTTCCTACCAGGCCGACGGCGAAGAGTTCCCGGATGAAGCCGGCTGACGCATCCTGGCGTCGCCGGCCCGACGACAACGGAGACCACCGTGCAGAGCCCCGTTGATGCGACAGACAAACTGATTGCGCGGGCCGGCTCCGACAACGACTTTCGCCAACGTCTGCTGGCGAACCCGAGGGAGACGATCGAAACGGAGCTCGGCGTGACCCTCAACGCCGATCAGGAGATTCATGTGCACGAAGAGTCGTGCACGGCCACGCACGTGGTTCTGCCACCGTTGGACAGGTTTTCCGCGGCGGAACGCCAGGAAGCACGGACGGGTGCCCAATCATTGGAGTTTCTGCGCAAGACCCTCCATGACCCGGCGCCGCCTGCGCGCGACGTGGCCCCAGAAACGGCGCGACTTCACAGGGTCAGGGCCGCTCCGGGGGTGCTTGCAGGAGAGGCCCGGGAGAGCATTCGCCGGGGCATTGCGTTTCTTGAAACGACCATCGATGAACGAGGGGCATGGCACTGCATCCGGTTCAACATCGCCAATCCGGCGATACCGCGGCACTATGAACGGCCGCCCTTCGTCTCGGCCCTGTGCGCACTCGTCCTGGAGAGCTGCGACGAGGGCCGCGCCAGGTCCATCTGCTCGGCAACCAGACAGTATCTCGTCAACTCAATGGAGTACCCCGGGCTGTGGCGCTACTACCGCCACCTTCCCGCAGATCTGGACAGCACGTCGCTGTGCTCCCTTGCCATCTCCGGTCACCCGTGGATCGCTCTGGGCAGGAATGTTCCGCAGATGCTGGCGAACCGCGATGCCGATGGCCTTTTCCAGACCTGGCTGCTGGCCGAAGACGAACCCGATGTGGCACCCGACTTCCGTATCGAGGCCGACCCCGTCGTCAATGCGAATGTCATCGCCTGCCTCGGCCACCATCCCGCGACCAGGGAGGCCCGGCGCTGGCTGGAAGACCAGGTCGTCGAGGGCCGGCTTGAGAACGCGTCCAAGTGGTATCCCGACACCATCACGGCCTACTACGCGATCGGCCGCGCCATGGTCCGGGCCGCCCCGGCTCTCGAGGGACTGCGCCCGGTCCTCATCGAGCGCATCCTGTCTCTTTGCGATGACGAGGGAGGATGCGGCAATGTCCTGCAGACCTCCCAGGCCGTCACGGCGCTCCACACCCTCGGAGCCCTTGAAGGCATCGATGTGACGCGCCAGGTGGAACGTTTCATTGGTGAGCAACGAGACGACGGCAGCTGGCCGGAGTACCTTGCGTTTGGCGATCAGTCCCTGCGGTGGGGCGTGATCGGGCAGATCGGTCACGGTTCGGAGTCCGTGACCTCCGCATTCTGTATCGAGGCCCTGGGTCACATGATCAGCATCCTCGAGGGCCGATGACAGGGACATGGCGGCGACATCGTGAATCGGCGCCTGACGCCGGCCGGCGCCTCATGGGATCGCCAACGCGGATGGGCTCGGGCGCCGGACAGCGTCTGGCTCTGGCCTCAGGCCGCAAGAGGAGACGTTCGCGGGTGCGGACGAAAGCGCAGTGACCACGGGAACGTCGCCGCAGGGAATCCTGACCATGCGGACTCCCGAGGACCGGGGACTCGTCAGGATTCCCTTGCTCACTCCGCATCTTGAGTTTCGCGCGATCGGTGATGACCGGGCGCTGCTGGTCTCCGAGTCTTTCAACACCCTGCTGCATGACAGACTTTGCTGCGATCTCTTGCCTCTCCTCGATGGCCAGCACGAAGAAGGCAGTATCGTCTCGATCCTCGGCGGGGTTCATGACGCCCGTGACGTTCGTTCCACCATCTCCGCACTTTCCGCCAAGGGCTATGTGGTTTCCGGCGAACATGCGATGGACCGGCAGCGGGCGGCCTGGTGGTCATCGCTTGGCGCATCACCACGCTGGGTCGAGCAGCGGTTGGCGCTCTCGCGGGTTGCGGTGGAGGGAGATGACGGCGAGTTGGCCGCTCACCTCGCCGGGTGCGGTGTCGTTCCGGGAGTTGAAGGCAAGGCCAGCCTCAGGATTGTTGTCTGCGACGACTATCTGGGACCGCAGTTCGAGGATGTGAACCGCAGACAACTGGAAGCGCGCGAGCCCTGGATGCTCGCTCGGCCTTGCGGTGTGCAGGCGCTTTTCGGCCCCGTCTTTCGGAACCACGGTCCCTGCTGGGAGTGTCTCGCCAGCCGCATGCGCAACCATCAGGAAGTCCATGCATTCCTACGCAACGTGGCCGGAGAGCATGCGGCCTTCAGGCCCTTTGCCGCGGAAGGCGTGGTGCTGGGCGGGTTGTTGAGGCTGATTGCGGCAGAGATCGTCAAGTGGCTGGTCCTTGGCGAGACGGCTCCCCTCCATGATGAGGTGATCTCCGTGGACACCGGAGACCTTGCAAGTTCACGGCATCGGGTCATGCGCCGGCCACAGTGCCACGCCTGTGGAGACGAAGAGTTGCACAGCCCCGACCGTCCACCGGTTCCCCTCATCCTGAACGCGAGTGCAAAGGCCGTCCGGACCAGTGGCGGTGCACATAGCGTGGCGCCGGAAGTGACCCTGGCGACATACCGCCATCTGGTCAGTCCGATCAGCGGTGTTGTGACCTGGCTGTCGCGCACCACCGATGAAGGCGACCCGTGGCTTCATGTCGACTGGGCCGGAAGCAACCTGGGGATGAGAAGCCGCAGCCTGGCGTCCCTCAGGCGCAGTCTGCGCAGCAAGAGCGCAGGCAAGGGGAGCACCCCGGTGCAATCCAGGGTCTCCGCCCTTTGCGAGGCGATCGAGCGCCATTGCGGAGCCCGCACAGGTGACGAGATCCGTATCCGCAAGGCGTTCAGCGGCTTCGACGGGGACGCAGGTGCGTTGCATCCCAACGACGTGCAGCTGTTCAGCGACAACCAGCTCGACAACGCAAGGGTCATCAACGAGAGGGGTCACCCCTACAACATCGTGCCGGCCCGTTTCGACCCGGACACCGCTGTCGACTGGACTCCGGTATGGTCGCTGACCCAGCGACGACATCGCTACCTGCCGACGTCGATACTCTACAGCATGCCGGCCGAGGAGCGTGGTCCGGCGGATCTGATCGCCGACTCCAACGGCTGCGCTGCCGGCAACACCCTGGAAGAGGCCATCCTGCAGGGATTCTACGAACTCGTCGAGCGCGACGCCTTCGCCATCTGGTGGTACAACCAGCTCAGCATGCCGGCGGTCGATCCTTGCGCCTTCGACGATCCGTATCTCATCGATGCCGCGACCGTTTACGCCCGCCACGGCAGGGAGATGTGGATGCTCGACATCACCTCCGACTTCGGCATTCCTACCTTCGTGGCACTCTCCCGCAGGGTGGACGCTGACAGTGAAGACATCATCTACGGCGCCGGGACGCACGCCACGCCACGCCTGGCCGCCCTCAGGGCCGTGTGTGAACTGAACCAGTGCCTGACGTGGCTGCCGCGACCCGGAGGCCCGGACGGCCGGCCAGTGATCGATGATCCGATGATCCTTTCGTGGTGGAATACCGTGCGCCTTGAGGGATGCCCGTGGCTGGTGCCGGCAGCCGACGGGGGACCTGGCAGGGCGTCGCGGCCTTCCTTCGCCGAATCGGCGGATACGCGCGACGATGTGGAAAGCTGTCGCGCGCTTGTCGAAGCCAGGGGCATGGAATTCCTGGTGCTGGACCAGACCCGCCCCGACATCGGCATGCCGGTTGTCCGTGTCATCGTCCCGGGGATGCGCCATTTCTGGGAGCGCTTTGCCCCTGGCCGTCTCTACGACGTGCCTGTCAGCCTGGGATACCGGGCATGCCCGCCTGGTGAAGCCGATCTCAACACCGCGCCTGTCATCGCCTGAGGAAAGGCCATGGATACCGACAAGGCCATTCTGCTGACCCAGGATCTGCTGGCGCAGGAGGGCGGCACCATGGGTGACCTTCTCGGCCACTTCCGGAACAGGGTATCGCCCACCCTCATCGGTGACACCGAATGGGAGAGTGTTCTGGCATGCGCCAGCGCTCTTCCCATCACGATGGGCGCGCTGCCCTTCGGCTTTGAACTGCCGTTGCACGCACCCGAGCCACAGGCGGATCTCGGCGTATCCATGGCGCATGGAACCAGGTCCGCGGAGTTCTTCCGGGAACGCGCCCGGATTGACACGGCCGATGACACCCTGTGCACGCTCATGCGACTCTTCAGTCACATGGAAGGCGGAGCCTCACCCTTGCGCGACATTGTGGGGCGCAAGGTGATGCTGGAGTACG
>JAJEBJ010000087.1 GCA_022822575.1 Alphaproteobacteria bacterium
GTCGGCAAGGTCGTTGGAAGCCTGGCGGACCAGCCACAGGTCGTCGAGCACCCAGAACGCCCTGCCCTGTGTTGCCACTGCGAGGCCGTCCTCGCGGGCACGCAGGTCCGTAATCGGCACAGCGGGCAGGTTCAGGTCGAACGGCTGCCATGCCTTACCGTCGTCGAACGACACGAACATTCCTTTCTCGGTACCCGCATAGAGCAAGCCCGGCACGACCGGATCCTCGCGAACGACGCGAACGAATGCGCCGTCCGGCAGGCCGCGATCGATGCGTTTCCAGCTCTTGCCGTGGTTCGTCGTCTTGTAAATGTAGGGCTTGAAGT
The DNA here is from genome assembly GCA_022822575.1 of Alphaproteobacteria bacterium. Taxonomy (GTDB): domain Bacteria; phylum Pseudomonadota; class Alphaproteobacteria; order SP197; family SP197; genus SP197. The sequence goes on from JAJEBJ010000087.1 coordinate 327, forward strand.
CGTTGAGCTTGTAGCCCGTGACCGCGAGGTAGGCCGTGCCCTCGCTGTGCGGCGACAGGTCGATGGCATTGATCATTGCCTCGCCGCGATGCGGCGGCGAAATGTCCGTCCAGCTGCCGCCGCCGTCACGCGTGATGTGCAGCAGCCCGTCATCGGCCCCCACCCAGATCGTGCCCTCCGCGTTCTCGCTCTCTGCAATAGCGAATATCGTGTGATAGAACTCGGCGCCGACGTTCTCGGGCGTCAATGGACCGCCATTGCGGCCCATGTGCTCGGGATTGTTGCGCGTAAGGTCAGGGCTCACCTCCTCCCAGTTGAGCCCGCGGTCGGTGCTCTTGAGGAGAAACTGCGTACCGTAGTAAATCGTCGAATGATCGTGCGGACTCGTGATGACCGGCGGATTCCAGTTGGCGCGGTACTTGAGGTCTTTCGAGTCCATGCCGTACACCATCTCGGGATACGGGATGATGTAGCGCGTCTTCTTGTTGTCGTGGTTGTACTCGGACAACGTGCCGTTGATTGTCGTCGCATACACGAGTGTCGGATCGTCGGGATCGAACGCAATGTGCGCGCTCTCGCCACCGCCGACCGCATAGTAGTCATCGACTCCGATGCCGCCGTCCCAGGCGTAGCTCGCAATGGACACGGTCGAGTTGTCTTGCTGGCCGGCATACAGCCGATAGGGGTCCTGGTTATCGGTGATTATCCGGTAGAACTGCGCCGTCGGCTGGTTGTAGATAGAACTCCAGGTCTCTCCGCCATCGAACGTAACGTTCGCACCGCCATCGTTCCCGTTGATGATGTTGTTGCCGTTCGCCGGATTGAACCACAGGTCGTGATGGTCACCGTGCGGTGCATCAACCTGCTCCCAGTCCTCACCCCCGTTGACGGACCTGTACAGTCTCGTGTTTAGCGCCCAGACCGTATCGGCGTCCGTCGGATCCACCGCAATGTGGATGTAGTACCAGGCGCGAGACCACAGCGCGCGATGACCGTTGACGAGTTTCCAGCTTGCGCCATGGTTGTCGCTGCGCCAGACGCCGCCCTCGCCGGGGCCGGCCTCGATGATCGCGTAGACCCGTGCGGGATTGTCGGCCGACACGGCGATGCCGGATTTGCCGATCAGGTCCGGCAGGCCGCCTTCCAGTTTCTCCCAGGAATCGCCGCCGTCGACGCTCTTGTAGATGCCGCCGCCCTCGCCGCCGGACTTGATGAACCAGGGTTTGCGACCGTGGTGCCACATGGCGGCGTAGAGCACGCGCGGGTTGGTCGGATCCATCGTCAGGTCCGTTGCCCCGGTATCCGCATTCACCTCGAGCACGAGCTCCCACGTCTCGCCGCCATCCGTGCTGCGGTACACGCCGCGCTCGGGGTTCGGGGACCAGATCTGACCCTGCGCTGCGACATAGACGAGATCAGGGTTGTCCGGATGGATCTGGATCCTGGCAATCTGGCCGGCCTTCGGCAGGCCCGTGAAGGTGAAAGTCTGCCCGGCGTCGGTTGATTTCCAGAGCCCCTCGCCCTGGGACGTCGTCACCCCGCGAATCGGCGCCTCACCGGTGCCGACGTAAATGACGTTCGGGTCGGAGGGCGCAACGCCGATGGCGCCGATCGTGCCAACGGGGATCTGACCGTCGGAGATATTGTCCCAGGTCTGGCCGCCGTTGCCGGTCTTCCAGACGCCGCCGCCTGTCGCCCCCATGTAATAGAGCTGGTCGTTGCCCGGCACACCTTGGACGGCGGTAACGCGACCTCCCCGCCAGGGACCGATGAGCCGGTATTCCAGCCCATCGATCAATTGCTCTTCGATTACGTCAGCGTGGACGAGGTTCGAGATTAGGACCGCGGCGGCCACGAGGCCGGCGGCGCAAAACTTGCGGCGCATAGACTTCCTCTTCATCGTGCTTGTGCGGGGACGAGTCTACGGTACCGCCTTGCCAAGCGCTATTCGGGGGCAGGGCGAGGGCTCGATCGGGACAAGCGCTACTCGAAGGCCACACGACGAGTCGACCAGCTTGTGAATAGCACCGAAAGCGCAGTGCGCGGAATGGCCGCCGATGCGGCCATCGCCACTCAGGATGCCGGCTGAAGGACGGTGACGTCGATGCTGGTCGGCGGATTCAGGTCCTCGTTTGGATCCGTGAGAAGTCCGGCCGGGAAATCGACCCGCACTGGCGATCCGGCACGATCCAGGCAAAGCTCATGGTTGTTGTCGCCGTCGCCAAGGTCCGCAATGGCAAAAGGCACCAACTCCGTTTCGCCTTCGTCGCCAGATGACATCGTTACCCGGTAGGCCGTACGCTCGACGTCGTCGACCTCATCGCCGCCCGGCTTGGTGACTCCGCCGGCCCAGGTCACCCGGACGACCTGCTTCGTATCCAAAGGACATCCATCACCGCCTCCCCACGGGAGGGCAGTAGCGGCTTTGCCGAGTTCCCATTGTGATTCGGGGACAATCTCCGACGACTCCATCGTCGGCCCCTCCTCGAGGGCAATGACGCTTGCCGTGGCGCCCATGAAATTCACTTGCCCGTCCTTCGA
>JAJEBJ010000058.1 GCA_022822575.1 Alphaproteobacteria bacterium
AGGGGTGGGGGCCGGCGCCACGACGGCGCCGGCACCAACCGGCGTGTATCAGGACGAGAGGTCCTTCGGCGGAACGGGTTTACCCAGAGGCTTGCCTATCTCCTCGAAGTAGTCCCGGGTGACCTTGAACACCATCGGCGCGAGCAACAGCAGTCCGATCAGGTTCGGCACCGCCATCAACCCGTTCAGTGTGTCTGACAGGTTCCAGACGAAGTCGACCTTGACATTGGCGAACGCAAGGGCCGCCAGGACCCAGAGTCCGCGGTAGATGATCAGGCTCTTCTCCTTGAACAGGTACTGCCAGCAGCGCTCGCCGTAATAGGACCAGCCAAGAATGGTGGTGAAGGCGAACACCGCGAGTGCAATGGTGACGATGTACTGCCCGCCGGTCAGGGAAACCTCGAAACCGGTTGACGTCAGCACGGCGCCGGTGAGGCCCGCACCGTCTTCACCCGTCATCACCCATGCGCCGGAGGTCAGGATCACGAGCGCGGTGATCGTGCACACCACGAGGGTGTCGATGAATGTTCCGAGCATGGCGATCACGCCCTGGCGAACCGGGCTGTTTGTCTGCGCCGCCGCATGTGCAATGGCGGCGGAACCAAGGCCGGATTCGTTGGAAAACACGCCACGGGCAACACCGAAGCGGATGGCCGCGGCCACCGCGGCTCCGGCGAATCCGCCTGTCGCGGCGGCAGGTGTGAAGGCGTAGGTGAAGATCATCCCGATGGCGTCGGGGATCGCCGTAATGTTGATCGCCAGGATCACCAGCGCAGCACCCATGTAGAGCACGATCATCGCCGGCACCAGCTTGCCGGCGACCTCGCCGATCCGCCGGATTCCGCCGATGACGACGATGCCGACAAGGACGGCGACCACAACGCCTGTCACCCAGGTCGGTACACCAAAGCTGTTGGTCAGGGCGCTGGCCATGGAGTTGACCTGGACAGCGTTGCCGATACCGAATGCGGCCACCGCGCCGAAGATGGCAAAGGCGATGCCGAGCCACTTGCCGAGTTCGGGCGCAAACTCCCCGACCCCGTTGCGCAGGTAGTACATCGGCCCGCCGACGTACTTTCCGGTGGCATCGACCTCCCGATAGGTCACCGCGCAGACGGCCTCGGCATACTTCGTCGCCATGCCGAAGAGAGCGATCAACCACATGTAGAAGATGGCGCCCGGTCCACCGAGGGCTATGGCGGTGGCGACGCCGGCGATGTTTCCGGTTCCCACGGTGGCCGAAAGCGCTGTCATCAGCGCATTGAAGGGCTTGACTTCGCCCTCTCCGACTGCGCCTCCCTTGTCAAAGAGCAGGCGGAATCCGTACCCCACCTTGCGCCACGGCATGAACAGCAGACCCACGGTCAGCAACACACCCGTGACTCCCAGCGCCCCCAGCATTGGCGGTCCCCAAGCGAAGGCGTTGATCGAATTGATGATCGAATTCAGACGGTCCATCCCGTTTCTCCCGTATCCCCTCCTGTACTCAAGAGTGGCACCTGGCCAGCTCTCGAGGGGGGACTGATTTCACCATGCACGGTATCGGAGACGGGCAAATGCGTCCACGCAGTGTCAGTCTGCAAGTGTGCGATCAGTCAACATGGCGAGGTCAGCGCCGACCGAGTGGCGTCGGTGAATCCCACCAGCACCCGAATTCCGGAAACGAACAGGGGTCGTTTCATGACCGCGGGCCAGGCCCTGATGAGTGCGGCGGCCCGGGTTTCGTCGAGATTCCCTCTTTCCTCTTCGGGCAGTTTGCGCCACGTGGTGCCGCGCCGGTTGATCAGCGTCTTGTGACCGCATGCGGCAATCCATGATTCGACGTCGCCGAATCCGTCCTTTCGGACATCGTGGAACACATGTGGAATCCCCTGCTCGTCCAGCCAGGCAAGCGCACGCCGGCAGGTGTCGCAGTTCTTCAAGCCATAGACGCTGATCACGGGGTAGCCCCGTTCGGAAAGGCCGGATCGGATCCGGGAACGTGCAGGGTCAGGCACGGCAGCCAGCCGCCGGGTACGGCAATGCGGTCATCGTGCGTGGTGCCGTCGATGAGATTGGGAAGAAGATGGGTATGCGGACCCTCGGGTGTCACCGTCTTCGCAATGGGGCCGGTGACGGTGATCTCGGCCAGCCGCGAACGAAAGAGACGGGACGGGCCTGTCTCGACGATCTTTGCCAGCGCCTGATGATGGGTACCGACGAGACGTTCGCCTTCGGCCCGGGTGAGTGCGAGGTGAAGTGAGGGATCCTCCACGATGACGAGGGCATCCACGGTGGCGGCACCGGCGCCGATGTCGAAGAGAGCGGCATGACCCCGGCTGCCGGCATGCCGGAGCACCGTGTGACAAGACATCCGCGCCGTCTCCTCTTCCAGGCACAGAAGAAATCCGCGGATCCGGCCGGCGATGTCGTAGGGGAGGCAGAGGACGTGGTCGGTCGGCATGATCTCGATACGGCCGCCCGGACATGTTCCGGTCATCGTTCCCGCCGTCGCATGCCAGGCGATCGTTTCATCGCCAGGAGCGTGAAACTCCGCGATCACGCCGCTCACGCCGACGCTGAACGACACACCGGGACGCGATCGCCAGAAGCACAGGAACGACTCGAACTCCATCCGGTTGAGGAGGCCCGACATGGATGGGATCTCACGGGCGCTTCCGGTACTGGTCGGCGCCGAATGACACCGACCAGCTCTCCGGCGTGAAACCGGTGACAATGTCAGCCGAAGCGGAGATGTCTCGCGTCACGGCCGGACGCTCGCTGACGACACCATACCAGCGCTTCACATTGGGAAAGTCGTCAAGATCCTGTTCCTGTCGTTCATGAAGCCGGCACCAGGGAAAGATCGCCATGTCGGCAATCGAATAGCTGTCGCCGGCAACGTGGTTGTTCTCTCCGAGCTGCCGGTCGAGCACACCGTAGAGCCGGGAGGCCTCGTTGCGGTACCGGTTCTGCGCATAGGGCAGAACCTCGGGACCCGAAGGATTCATCGGAGCATAGGCAAGAAAGTGATGTGCCTGTCCGAGCATCGGCCCGAAGCCTCCCATCTGCCAGAACAGCCACTGCAACACGTCCCATCGCTGCTGCGGTTCCGCCGGCAGGAACCGGCCGGTTTTCTCGGCGAGATAGAGCAGGATCGCGCCCGACTCGAAGAGGGCGAGGGTTTCGCCCCCCGGGCCTTCGTGGTCGACGATGGCCGGGACCTTGTTGTTCGGGCTGATCTTCAGGAAGTCCGGGTCGAACTGTTCGCCCTTGCCGATGTCGATGATGATCAGATTGTAGGCGAGCCCGCATTCCTCGAGCATGATATGGACCTTCTGCCCGTTCGGGGTGTGGTCGAAATAGAGATCGATCATGGCCGTGATTCCCTGGTCCTGTGCCTGAAAGCTGCCTTCTGCAGCCCGCCGGTGCAAGTCCTTCACGCTCCGTCCCCGGCTCTGGTAGGATCCGCCTGGACGAGAAGGATATGAAATGGCTGACGTCTACCTTCAACCGGTTCACCATCCATCTGCGTGGACCTCGGCAGGTCTTGGATCCCTTGACGCCATCAGGATCAACTGGGATCAGCGCCACATCGATGCCCTCGATGAGGCGTGGCGTGAGGTCGACCGTCAGGGACTGACTCTCGATGAAATCGGGCACCATCATTTCCGGTTGCCGGCCATTGCCGAAGACCTGCGCGACATCTACGAGGAGATCATGTGGGGCCGCGGCATCGTTCTCGTCGACCGCCTGCCGGTCGAAGAATGGCCGCTCGCCAAGGCGGAGATCATCTACTGGGGACTCGGGACCCACTTTGGCACGGGCCAGTCCCAGTCGGTCATCGGCGACCGCCTCGGCCATGTCGTCAACGTGGGCGGCAAGGATCACAAGGAGCGCGCCTATCGAAACTCCCTGCCGCTGACCCTGCACACCGATGCCTGCGACATCCTGTGCATGCTCTCCATACGCAGGAGCATCGAGGGCGGGGAGTCCCAGTACGCCAGCGCACTCGCCGTTCACAACACGATACTCGACGAAAAGCCGGAGTATCTCGGGCCCCTCTATCGCGGTTTCCGCTACCACCGGTTTGGCGAGGAAGGGCCCGGCGAAGCTCCGGTCACCGAGCATCGCGTCCCGGTGCTGTCGGAACGCGAAGGATGTGTCAGTTGCCGCTACGTCGCCGGATACATTTACATGGCCTGCGAGGAACTCGGCGAGGACCTTCCGGCGTTGGACCGCGCCGCTCTTTCCTATTTTGATGACGTGGCCCTGCGCCCCGATCACATGATCGAGTTCCAGATGGAGCCGGGTCAGCTACTTGTCTGCAACAACCTCACGACACTTCACGCCCGCCGGGGGTTTGACGATCCGCCGGGAGAAGACGAGGGGCGCCTTCTCCTGCGCCTGTGGCTGACCGCCCACGAGGGTGATCGCCGGCCCGTGGACGACTCCATCGAGATCTATCGCACTCATGGCATCCGGGCGCGGGAAGGCCGCCACGATACCCGCTACCGTGGCAATGCCACGGAGATTCTGGGCGAGGTCCTGAAGTACTGATCACGCCGCCGGAAACAGGGAAAAGGTGCCCATGAGGGCGGTCGGGATCATTGCCAATCCGGTATCGGCCAGGGACATACGCAGGATTGTCTCCCACGCCGGGAACCTGCCGATCAATGACCGTGCCAACATCGTTCTCAGGTTGTTGACGGGACTGGCGGCGGTGGACGTGACCGATGTGGTCGTCATGCCGGAGAACGGCGGTATCCGCACCCAGCTCATGCGCACCATCGAGCGGGAACGGCGCATGGGAACGGTCCGCCTGCCGGCCGTCACCTATCTCGACATGCCCGTGACCTCGACCTTCGTGGACAGTGCCGCGGCCGCCCGGCGCATGGACGACATGGGTGTCGGCGCCATCGTGGTCCTGGGCGGTGACGGCACCCACCGGGTCGTTGCCTCGTCGTGCGGCCAGACACCGATCGCCGGAGTTTCCACCGGAACCAACAACGCCTTTCCGGAGTTTCGCGAACCGACCATCACCGGTCTCGCTGTCGGTCTTGCAATCAGCGGCCGCGTTCCGGCCGACATTGCCCTTGCTCTGAACAAGCGTCTGGTGGTGACCGTCAACGAACGCCACGAGATTGCGCTTGTGGATGCCGCCGTGGTAGCTGAACGCTATGTGGGAGCGCGCGCCATCTGGAAGACGGAGAGCTTCCGTGACCTGTTCGCCACCTTCGGTGAGGCGGACGGCATAGGGATGTCCTCCCTTGTCGGACTCACCGGTCCCCTCGACCGGACAACGCCGCAGGGAAGGCGGATCAGGCTTGCGCCCGCCGGCGCCGCACGGCGCACACTCGCCTTCCCGGTCGCTCCCGGCCTGATCGGCAGGGTCGGCGTCCTGTCGGTCGAGACGATGACGCCCGGCGTCCCCTGCAGGCCCTCGGTCACCTCCGGATCCATTGCTCTCGACGGTGAACGCGAACTGACCTTCGGCGAGGCCGATGACGTCAGCGTCCGCCTCGAGACCGATGCCTTCAGAACCGTCAGTGTCTCCGGTTGCATGGCCTTTGCCGCCAGGCACGGACTGCTGGTCCATCAATCGAGCTCCCCCTGCCAATGAAGGAGAACCCCGATGAACAATCCGTTCCCCCTGTCCCGGGATGGCCTGCTCACCGCCTACCGTCGCATGAGGACAATCCGTGAATTCGAGGAACGCCTGCACGTGGAGTTTGCCAAGGGCGACATCGCAGGGTTCGTGCACCTCTACGCCGGCGAGGAGGCCGCAGGCGTCGGCATCATGATGCATCTCGAGGACCACGACCGCATCGCCTCGACTCACCGCGGGCACGGCCATTGCATCGCCAAGGGCGTCGACGTCAGGGCCATGATGGCAGAGATCTACGGCAAGGCAACCGGTGCGTGTGCCGGCAAGGGAGGGTCGATGCACATTGCCGATCTCTCCAGGGGCATGATGGGCGCCAACGGCATCCTTGGCGCCGGAGCGCCGCTCATCTG
>JAJEBJ010000250.1 GCA_022822575.1 Alphaproteobacteria bacterium
TCTTCCGCTGGCCCGCACCATGTCCCTGGACCTCGGCCGAGGGACTTTCGACACGCAGCAGTTCGGCCGGCAACGTGACAGTGGTGCCGTCATCAAAGTCGATCTCGAGAGCCTTCTGCTGCGACTTCACGCGGATCTCGACAGGCCGGTGGCGGCTGGCATGAGCCTCGCCCTTCACGTCTCCTCTCCGTCGAGGCGGCGCGCCTCATCGACCAGCATGATCGGGATGCCATCCCGGATGGGGTAGGCGAGGCCCGCTTCGGCACTCACCAGTTCCTGGCGCTCGCGATCCAGCGTGAGCGGTCCCTTGGTCAGCGGACAGACCAGGATCTCGAGAAGCCGGGGATCGACGTCGGTTTCACTCATCGCGTTGGCCCCTCCAAGTACGTCTCGTGATGTCCAACTTAGTCTCCATCACTCCTGACGTGCATCCCGCGAGACAGGTGGACTTTGAACGAGCCCCACCGGATGCGCAGTCTGCCTGTTTCCATCAGTCAGCCGTGGTTCGAAGATTTCTACTCGACTCGGCCGCCTCGCCGCAATGGCGAAGGGAGGCCATGGCAATACCCTGCCACATCGGGTCGGGAATGAGCTCGACGTCCTCGCGGCGCGTCCGCATGAGAGGTGTGTCGCCAATGGCCGGCAGCGCAGCACGATGGAATCCGAACTGGCGGGCGGTCACTGTCTGGTCGGGTCGGTTGCGGCGTTACGGGTCTGCGCCGGAAAGAGTCCAGTCCTCGCAAACGAGTCCCTCGACGCTTTCGAACTCCCGGCTGTTGGCGGTGACCAGCACCAGATTGCGGGCGCGGGCCTGCCCGGCGATCAACAAGTCATAAGGGCCAATCGGAAGCCCTTTCACTTCGAGCTCGTTGCGCACCGCGCCTGCTGCGCGTGCATCGCCAGCATCGAATGGAACGATCTCGAACTCCAGTCGGTCCAGCAACCCGAGATTGCGGCCTGCATGTTGGCTCTTGTGGGCTCCGTAGCAGAGCTCATAGGCGACCGGGGCAGGCAGTCCGATATCCGTGGGCGCGAGGCGGCGCAGGCGCTTACGAAGCGGCGGCGATGTGTCGTTGAGCAAGGCAATGCAGGCGTTGGTATCGAACAGGTAGCGCATCAGTCGAAAACGCTGTCGAGTAGCGTTCGCGATGGCAATTCCGGCTGGTTGCGGCCTGCGGCGAAGAAATCACTCGAGAATTCGCCTGCCACGGCATCGAGCCACTCCCAGTCCGACGCAACGGGTTCAAGAATTACTGCTGCGCCCTGCCTGCGGATGCGGACTTCGGCGCCCTTCATCCGGAATTCCTTGGGAAGCCGCACCGCCTGAGAGCGGCCCGACCAGAAGAGTTTGGCCGTTCTGGACATAAGCGCCTCCAATAACAAAGATATGACATTGGAATATACCAACTGGATGTCAGATAGTCCAGATTCGGACGACGAGAGGTTGGCGATGCTCTACCTGCTGATCCGGGATTCTTCACACGAAGTCGGTCTCCCAAGGGCGCACCCGTCCTCGTTCCTTATGTTACTGGCGGACGGGGCTGTCGTCGTCTTCCCGGCTGCCGATCTCGAGCAGGGTGGTGAGGATACGGGCGCGCTCGAGAAAGTCCTCGGCTTCGAGCAGGGCCTGTTTCTCCAGGGGACTGAAGGGGCAGACCATGGAGAGCGCCGTCACGAGGGTTTCGTCATTCGCCTTCCCGATCGCATCCCAGTCCGCCTCGATCTGCTTCTTGTGAAAGAACTCCTTGAGGTGGGTGATGAGGGTGGTGCGCTCGATCAGGTCGGTGGCGGAGACGGGCTTCATGTCGTCGGCGAAGTCGGAGTAGTCGGCTTCGACCAGACGGTAGGCGCCGGCAGCAAGGGCGAGTTCCTGCGCCACACGGTAGCGCGCCAGTCCAATCAGTGTGATCAGGTAACGGCCGTCGTCGGTTTCGGTGAACTGGATGATGCGTCCGGCGCATCCGATGGCAAAGCAATGGGCCGATCCGATATCGTCGGCCTCCTCGTCGGGCTGGATCATGCCGATGACGCGGTCGTCGGACTTGAGCGCATCCTCGACCATGGAAACATAACGGGGTTCGAAGATGTTGAGCGGCAGGGTGCCACGCGGCAACAGAAGAGCACCGGGCAGGGGAAAGACTGGAATGGTCGACGGCAGTCCGTCGATGGTGCGGTAGTACGGCAGGCCCGCCATCACGCCACGACCGGCACCCTAGCTGAACCAGGCCGATGACAGCTTGCGACGGCCGTCGATGGCCGCCTGATCGGTCGGTCCCCAGGCTTCGAAGAACTTCAGGAGCTCCTTGCGCGCCGCTTCGTCATTCCAGTCGCGCTTGAGGGTGATGATGGCGATCAGCTGATCGACCGCATCCTCGCGCCGGTCGATGGCGGCAAGAGCCCGCGCCAGTTCGAGCCGTGCTTCGAAATCCCTGCCATCGGCGGCGACTCTCGCCTCAAGAGCCGCCAAGTCACCGGTGGCGCTGCCCAGAAGCTCCAGCTGGGCCCTGACACCCTTGATGCGCTCGTCGTCGGAAACGGCGTCATCGAAGCTGTCGAGAAGATCCGTCACCTCGCCTGTGCGTCCCAGGGCAATGAGAGAGCGGCACAGACCGGCGGCCGCATCGACGTTGTCGGTCTCGCGCGTCAGGACCTGGCGGTAGATGGCTGCCGCCTGTTCCGCCGACCCTCCTTCCAGGGCTTCGTCCGCCTGGGTGAGGGCCTGCTCTACAGCACTCGGTCCGATATCGCCGACCAGGCGTTCGACAAAGGCCTTGATCTGGCTCTCGGGCTGGACCCCAACGAAACCGTCCACCGGCTGCCCCTGATCAAACGCAAACACCGCCGGAATCGACTGCACTCTCAGGGCCTGGGCGATCTGCGGTTCCTCGTCGATGTTGATCTTCACCAGGGTGACCTTGCCGGCAGCCGCCCGGACAATCTTCTCGAGAACGGGGGCGATCTGCTTGCACGGCCCGCACCAGGGCGCCCACAGATCGACGATGACCGGTTTTTCGCGGGATGCCAGAAGGACATCCTGCTGGAACGTCGCCGTGGTCACGTCCTTGACCTCACTGCCGGCCTCTGCCGCAGCCTCCGACTCTCCTCCCTGGATGATGAATGCCATGATCGCCGCCTTCCTGTTCTCTTGGTCTGGTGCTGGTCCGTTAGGTGGGACGGCTGTCGCCGAATCGCAAGGCCGGATCCCCTATTCCGCCGCCTTCATGAAGGCGCGAGAATTCGGGAAAGCCGGCATCACCTCGTCGATGAACAGGCGCAACGAAGACTTCTGCAGTTCGAACGTCGGACCGGTCACGCGATAGAGGAAATTGTCAACGCCAAGGGCCTCGTAACGGCGCAGCTTGGCGATCACCTCGTCGGGCGTGCCGAAGACGAGATTGGTGCGCAGCATTTCGGGATCGTATTCGGCGACATTGTCGAGCGAGGCAAGATCGACCGCCTCGACAAAGCCGTTCTTCACCTCGCCCAGCTGCTTGAACAGGTTCTCGAACTGCACACCGCTCCTCTGCACCGCCTCGACAAAGGGCTGCCAGCCGCGCTCGGGATCCTGGTAGACGGCGGCATGGCGCATTGTCAGGAAGCGCGGCCGTGGAATCTCCGGAACCCGCGCCAGCGCATCCTCGAACTGCTGCCTGTACTTCTCGACCTCGCTGAAGGGACGGGTCAGCGCCCAGGACATGATGTTGCATCCCTGGGAGAGGGCCCAGTCGTAGGTCGAGGGATGGCGTGCCGCAATCCATAGGGGAGGATGGGGTTTCTGCAACGGCTTGGGACAGGCGGTCGCTGAAGGGAAGGACCAGAATTCGCCGCGATGCTCATGGTCACCGGCCCACAGGCCCTTGAGCACAGGCAGCATCTCCTGCATGTAGGCGACCCCCTTGTGCTGGTCCATGCCACCCATCATGCGGTCGAATTCGCGCTGATAGGCACCACGGCCGATACCGAACTCCACCCGTCCGCCCGACATGAGATCGAGCAGGCCAACCTCTCCGGCCACCTTGATCGGGTGCCAGTAGGGAGCCTGGACCACGGCGATGCCGAGGCGAATCTGGTCGGTGTTGGCGCCGAACCACGCCAGCAGCTGGAAGGGGTTGGGCGCGATCGTCATCTCGATCGCATGGTGTTCGGCAGCCCAGACGATCTCGAATCCCGCCGAATCGGCCATCTGCACCATGTCCATGGCGTGGCGGGCGACCTCCCGCATGTCGACCGACGGGTTGTCGCGGGCAAGATCGATCGAAAGACTGAATTTCATGGCGCCTTTCCCTTGTCGTTGACAGCGGATACTACGCGAGGATCGATTCCAGCGATATCGCGGTGGCGAGGGGCGCCGCGGCACCCCTCGCACAGGCCTCAGGCTGCAGCGAGTCCGAGTTTCTGGCGCGCTTCGGACGCGCCGACAACCCGCCCGCCCATCATCTCGATGATCCCGGCCGCCTTCTCGACAAGCTGGCCGTTGGTCGCCAGCACACCGCGCTTCAGATAGAGGTTGTCCTCGAGGCCGACCCGGACATTGCCGCCCAGCAGCATGGCCTGGGCGACCATGGGCATCTGCATGCGACTGATGCCGAAGCCCGCCCAGTTGGCTCCCTGGGGCAGGCAGTCCGCCATGGTCATCATGGAGCGCGTGTCGGCCCCCGCACCCCAGGGAATGCCGAGACAGACCTGGAAGAGGGGTGGATCCTCGATGAGTCCCTCATTGTACATGGCCCCGGCGAGACGAACCTGGCCGAGATCGAATACTTCGATCTCCGGCTTGACCCCCATCTCCCGAATGCTTGACGCCATGGTGCGGCACCAGGAGGCCGGGTTGACGTAGGTCTCGTTGCCATCTCCGAAGTTGATGGTGCCGCAATCGAGAGAGCAGATTTCCGGGCGCAGGCGATCGACGTGGCGCAGCCGTTCGACGGGTCCGACGATGTCACTGCCAGGACCGGGACGCGACGGATTGTCGTCATCAAGATTGAAGTCGCCGCCCATGCCCGCTGTCAGATTGAGAATCACGTCGACGCCATCCTGCCTGATCAGGTTGACGGTCTCCTCGAACAGGTCGGGATCCCGCGAGCCCTTGCCGGTCTCGGGATCACGCACGTGGATATGGGTGACCGCGGCGCCTGCATGGGCCGCCTCGATCGCCGCGTCGGCGATCTGGCGCGGGGTCACCGGCACCTTGTCGCTTCGCGAAGCCGTGTCCCCGGCGCCGGTGACGGCACAAGTGATGATGACGTCCGTGTTCATGAATGGTCCTCCAGGTCGTTGAGTTGGATGAATGGTCAGAAACCGGCCGCGCGGCGGGCTTTGAGAATTCGGACAAGTCCCTCGTTCATCTTCGCCGACAGCGTACGGAAGTCCTCACCCGGAGCGGCCGCATCACAGCCGTCGATGAGGCGGCGGGCGAGATCGTCTGTGAGTTCAGGCGCGTCAAGGCGACTCCACGGAAACTTCAGTGCCGGTCCGAACTGCTCCAGGCAGTAGGCCATGCCGCCCTCGCCACCACCGACATGAAACACCATGCACGGCCCCATGAGGGCCCAGCGCGGGCCGGGACCGTTGGTCACCGCCGTGTCGATCTGCTCCACCGTCGCCTCCCCGGCCGCAATCATGTGCAGGGCCTCGCGCCAGATCGCCTCCTGCAGCCGCGTGGCGATGAATCCCGGAACCTCTCGTTCCATGACAAGGGGAGCCTTGCCGACGTGGCGAAAGAACGCCGCCGTCCAGGCCACCACGTCCGGATCCGTCCGGCGGCCGGCGACGATCTCGACCAGCGGCATGAGGTAGGGCGGATTGAAGGGATGCCCGGTGACCGTACGCTCCGGTGACGGACAGAGCGCCTGGATGTCACTCATGGAAAGACCGGAGGTCGAAGAACACAGTACGACATCCGGTGGCGCCAGGCGGCCCAGATCGGCGTAGACCGCCTGTTTCACCTCGAGAACTTCCGGAACGCTCTCCTGCACGAAGTCGGCTCCGGCGACCGCGGCCGCGAGATCGGTGGTGACATGCAGCTGCCCGGGCGACGCGCCTTCTGCGGTGCCGAGTTGCTCCAGGGCGCTCCAGGCTGTCGCCACCAGGGAACGGAGTTTCTCTTCCTCGTCCGCCTCGAGAACCCAGGACGTCACGTCATGGCCCGTGGCCAGGAAGAACGCCGCCCACCCGGCGCCGATCGGCCCGGCGCCAAGGCAGGTGACGGTCGAGACGTCCTGTGGCTGTGGCCGGCCCATCGTCATCTGCCCAGGAAGACCGGCGCACGTCGTTCGACAAAGGCGCTGATGCCTTCCCGCGCGTCATCGGAGGACAGCATCCGCCGGTAGAGGGGGAGATCGGCCGAGCGCATGGTTCTGAAGGCGCCCTCGACGGTCTCTCCCTCGACAGCGCGCAGCACTTCCTTGACCGCGCCCAGGGCCAGCGGGGCGCCGGCGGCGAGGCGTTCGCCCCAGTGGCGGGCCTTCGCCATGAGCTGGGCGGCCGGAACGACAGCGTTCACCAGTCCCAGCCGCCGTGCCTCATCGGCCTTCATGCGGCGGCCGAGCAGCAGCATTTCCATGGCGACATTGGCGGGCAGGCGTCGCGGCAGGCGCTGCAGGGCTCCGGCATCCGGAACAATGCCAAGGGGCAGTTCGGGCAGGGCAAACTCAACGTGATCGGCAGCAATGACGAGATCGCAGGCGAGCGCGATCTCGAATCCGCCGCCGATGGCATGGCCGTTGAGGGCGGCGATCACCGGCTTGTCGAGATTCCACATCTCCGTGATGCCGGCGAAGCCGCCAAGTGAGGCGTCCTCCGTTTCCCACCAGTTGTCGAGCTGCTGATCGCCGCTTTCGAGAGCCTTGAGGTCCCAGCCAGCCGAAAACAGGCGGTCTCCGGACGCCGTGAGAATCGCCACCCTGAGGGCGGGATCATCACGAAAGGCGACGAAGGCCTCTCCCATGAGGCGGCTCGTGGCGCGGTCGATGGCGTTGACCTTCGGCCGGTCGATCGTGATTTCCAGCAGCCTTCCGCTCCGCTCGACACCAATTCCTGCCATCAGATCAGCCGTGCCGGCGTATAGGAGGCACGGGCGGTCCCGATGGCCTCGGCAAGATCGAGGCGACCCAGGAACAGCGCCCTGCCAATGATGCAGCCGCCGATGTTCGGCAGGTATCTCAGGATCGAGACATCGTCGATACCGGTGACCGTTCCGCTCGAGATCACCGGCACATCGAGAACCTCACCCATGCGCATTGTCCGGGCCAGGCTGTAGTCCCTTGGTTCCTTGTCGCGGTCGAGATCGACAAAGACGATTTCCGAGATACCGGCCTCCACCAGACTCTTCGCCATCTCCGTCGCCGGAAAGGCGGTTTCCTCGCGCCACCCCTCGATGACCACCATGCCGTTGCGTGCCGCCACAGTGGCAATGATACGGTCGGGGTAAGCCGTGCAGGCGTCGGTGACAAGGTGTCGGTCCTTGACCGCCGCCGTCCCCAGACCCACGCGCCAGGCGCCGTGTTCGAACCACCAGTGCACGGACCCGATGGACCGGATGCCGCCTGCGACCTGGACCGGAATGGCTACGCTGTCGATGATCCGGCAGATCTGCTCGGCGTTGTGCCGGCCGCCCTGGAGTGTCCCGTCGACATCCACCACATGGAGGCAGTCCGCGCCGGCGTCGGCGAATCTGCGGGCGGCATCTTCCGGGGAGAGATCAAACGGCTCGGGAGTCTCGTGACGGCCATCCACGCGATTGACCGCCTTGCCTCCCATGATTTCGATGGTGGGGTAGATTTTCATGGTCTCGAACTGCATCGGGCTGACGCCATCATAGGCGAGAATCGCCTTCCGGCGCGACTCAGGATGTCGCGTCGAGCGGCCTGAACGCGACGACCTCGATCTCGACGCGAACATCGACCAGAAACTCGGAAATCAACGCCGAGCGGGCCGGCGGCTCCTCGGGAAAGTACTCCGCATAGACGGCGTTGAATCCTGGAAAATCGGCACGATCCGACAGCCACACCATGGCCTTCACCACATCGCCGAGATCACAGCCCGCTTCCGCCAGGGTCTCGCGGATGGCCTCGATGACGACCCGGGTCTGTTCCTCGATGGTGCCATGGGTCATCGGCTTTCCATCCTCAAGGGGGACCTGACCGGTCAGGAATACGAAATCCCCGGCCCGGATGGCGCGGGAAAGCGACAGGACCCGCCCGCCAATCGAGAGCGGCCCGCCGATCACCTGTTTCGTCGTCGTCATCTTCAGAGATCTCCCCTGGTGTCGTGCGTGACACTGTGGGGAGTTGCGTTCCGTGTGCAAGCCTGTGTTGAATGGCCGATGTTCAAGGAACGGGACCGGGGATCATGGAAGAACTCAGGCACTACCGCATGCTGATCGACGGCGCATGGGTCGATTCCGGAGACGGCGGCACCTTCGACAGCATCAACCCGGCGACCGGCAAGGCCTGGGCCACGGTCGCCGCCGCCACCGCGGATGATGTCGACCGGGCCGTCCAGGCGGCGCATCGCGCCTTCGCCAGCGGTCCCTGGGCGACCATGCTGCCGACCCAGCGGGGCCGTCTGCTGCGCAATCTTGCCGGTCTGCTGGCCGAGCGCTCGGAGGACCTGGGACGGACCGAGTGCATCGACACCGGAAAGATGTTCAAGGAGACGCGCTGGCAGGCACGCTACATCGCCGAGTTCTTTCATTTCTACGCTGGTCTTGCCGACAAGGTAACCGGCGAGACCCTGCCCATCGACCGCCATGACATGCTCACCATCACCACGCGTGAACCCCTGGGTGTGGTGGCCGCCGTCGTGCCGTGGAACAGCCAGCTCTTCCTCGTTGCGGTGAAGATCGGACCGGCGCTTGCAGCCGGCAACACCGTCGTCCTGAAGGCCAGCGAACACGCCTCGGCCGCCATGCTGGAGTTCGCCGAGCTCACCGTGGAGGCCGGGTTCCCGCCCGGCGTGGTCAACGTCGTCACCGGCCATGGCGAACCGTGCGGACGCACTCTGACCACCCACCCCCTGGTGGCGCGCATCAGTTTCACGGGCGGACCGGCAACGGCCCGTCATGTCGTCAGGAACTCCGCCGACAATTTCGCCGAAGTCTCGCTTGAACTGGGAGGCAAGTCTCCCGTCATCGTGTTCGGCGATGCCGACATCGAGAGCGCGATCAACGGTTCCCTTGCCGGCATCTTCGGCGCCAGCGGACAGAGCTGTGTCGCCGGCAGCCGAATCTACCTTCACGAGTCGATCCACGATGCCTTCATCGACCGCCTGGTGGCACGGGCCGGTGACATCCGCATCGGCGACCCCCTGGCCGAAGAGACCCAGATGGGGCCGCTCTGCACCATGGCCCAGCTCGAGGGGTGCGAGCGCCAGGTGGCCCGCGCCGTGGACGAAGGAGGCACCCTGCTCACCGGCGGCAAGCGCCCGGACCATCCCGATGCCGGGTGGTACTTCGAACCGACAATCGTGTCCTGCCCGGACCAGTCCATGGAGATCGTCGACACGGAGATGTTCGGGCCGGTGCTCTCGGTGCTGCGCTTCAGCGAGGAAGACGAGGTGGTCGCCAAGGCCAACGACACGCGCTACGGGCTGGCGGCCGGGGTCTTCACGCGGGACCTTGCCCGTGCCCTGCGTGTCCAGAAACGGATTCGCGCCGGAATCGTGTGGGTCAACACCTACCGCGTGGTATCGCCCATCGCGGAATTCGGCGGTTTCAAGGACTCCGGCTACGGGCGCGAATCGGGTGCCCAGGCGATCTACGACTACACCCGGCCCAAGACCGTGTGGATCAATACATCGGATGAGCCGATGGACAACCCATTCGTCATGCGATAGGCGCCGAAACCATGACCATCATCATCGCCAGCCGCAGCGACCTCACTCTGGAAAACGCCCGGCGCGTGGCCTGGGGCCGGGAGGGTGTGGAGATCAGCGCCGAGGCCCTGACCGCCATGGAAGCCGGCCGCGAGAGGCTGATGCGCATCCTCGAGCATGACCCCGATGTCACCATCTACGGGGTCACGACCGGTGCCGGCCAGATGGCGAAACAGAAGATCCGGCCGGAGGATCGCAGCAGCCATGCCCGCATGTCACCGACCGGGGCTGCGGCATCGTGGGGCGATCCCCTGCCGGACCGCGTGGTGCGCCTCATCATCCTCGCGCGCCTCACCAATTTCATCGAGGGTCACGCGGCTGTCTCCCCTGAGATTGCCCAGGGTGTCGCGGCCATGCTCTCGCAGGAAAGCGTGCCCGTGATCCCGGCGCGGGGCCAGGGAGGCGCCGGCGAGATTCTCTCGCTCAGCCACCTTTTCGCGCCCCTCGTCGAGTCGGTCGGGGCCGAGGTCAAGGATGTCATGTGCCTCGTCAACGGATCGCCTTCGGCAACCGGGCTCGTCACCGATGCCGCACTGACGGCCGAAGCGCGTCTCGATCTCGCAGCCCGGGTCATCGCACTGTCGTTCGAGGCGTTCAACGCGCCGCTCGGCCATCTCGCCGGGGCCTTGGAGGACTACTGGAACAATCCCTGCGACGCCTGGGCCTTGAGGACCATGCGAACACTCATCGACGGTGGCCATGGCGGCAGCCGCCGGCCCTACCAGGCGCCGGTGAGCTACCGAATCGCGCCACGCATGCTCGGTCAGGCGAGGCGTGCCGTCGACCTGGCGCGTGACGTGGCCAGCGAGTCGCTCCGGGCCGTGACCGACAATCCGGTGTGGATCGATGAAAGCGACGAGGACCATCCCTTCGGACAGTTCGTGTCGACCGGCGGATACCACAACCCCCACGCCGTTCTCGCCATGGATGCCTTGACGGCGACATGCGCCAATCTCTGTGTCCTTGCCGAGCGCCACGGCGCCAAACTGCTTGACGGCCGTGTCTCCCTGCTGCCCGACCAGTTGATCGACTCCGACCGGGAAGGCGGCATCCGGCGCGGATACATGGGATGCCTGCCCATGGCGCAGACCGGCTACGAGGAAGAGGCACGATATCACGCCCAGGCCACCCTGCTGCCGGGCAGCGAATCGGGAGGGTTCGGACAGAATGACGTAGCGAGCCCGGTGTTCCTCGCCTGGACCAAGCTGCAGCGCGCCAGTGAATGCCTCGATCTCGCACTCGCCAGTCTTGCACCCATTGCCGTAAGGGCCCTGGATGTCACCGGACGCCCGGTCCCCGAACCGCTGGCCGGAATTGAAGAGACCGTGCGCAACGTCTTCCCGAACCTGGAGGAACGGCGCGCCTTCGGCCCCCTGGTGGCCGACGTCGCAACGGCGTTCCGGACCACCATTCATCCTTCCTGAAAAGGCGGGGCGCCCGACGCC
>JAJEBJ010000204.1 GCA_022822575.1 Alphaproteobacteria bacterium
ACCCGTCTTCGCGGCAGCCGGCTCAGGTGGCTACCGGATCCTCACCGGCGTCATGCACACCTTTGTCAACTGGGCCGTTCACGGCATGGACCTCAAGCGGGCCATCGAGGCGCCCAGGGTGCACTGCCAGAGCCGTGAGACCTTCGTCGACGAGCGTCTCCCCGCCGCCATCACCGAAGAACTCGCCGCCATGGGACACGACATCCGCCTCCAGCGCGACGCTCCCGGTCTCAACGCGTTCGCCCGCGTTGCCGCCGTCGCCAGGGATCCCGCCGAGGGCCTCCTCACCGGCGCCGCCTGGCCCCCCTGGATCAACGACACCGCAGCGCTCTGATCAGCGCCTGCGGTGGCGTTGAAGACCGGGTCCAAGTCCGTCAGCCTGCTCCCGCAGGCGACGAGAGTGTCGGTCACTCGCCGCCGCTCGGCCCGTTCGGCGACGTCAAGGACGTCTGGTATCACGCGATACCATTTCTCCCGGCAGAACGGTTTCTGGGCGCTGGTCAGGGTTCCTGCGTTCTCCGGAAAGGGATCATTCCATGAAGGAGGGGTCCTTGCGTTGCATCAGTCGCATCAGGGCATCCCACTCCTGCAGGCCCGGCTCGAAATGCTCGGTCTGGCTGGCGAAGACATCGCAGACTTCCCTGGGAATGACCGTGTAGCGCTCCCCCGTCGCCATCACGCCCATCTGGATCCTGCAGGCCAGGATCAGCCAGTACATACGCACGAAGGCGGCGCCGATGGTTTTGCCCAGGGTCACCGGGCCGTGATTCCGCAGCATCAGGACGTTCTTGTCGCCGAGGTTCCTGGCGATGCGCTCGCGCTCGCCGAGATCGAGCGAGACACCTTCGTAGCCGTGGTAGGCGATGTCGTTGTAGAGCATGGTGCTTTCGCTGGCGATCATCTCCAGGCCGTCCTTGAGACAGGCCACCTGGACCGCCTCCATGGCGTGGCAGTGCACCGAGGCATGCGCGTCGGAGCGGGCGCGATGGACGGCGCTGTGGATGGTGAAACCTGCAGGCGGGATGTTGTCGGGTCCCTCGACGATGTTGCCGTCGATATCGACCCTGACCAGGTTGGAGGCACAGATCTCCGTATAATGCATGCCGAGCTGGTTGATCAGGAAGTGATCCTCGCTGCCCGGCACGCGGACCGTCGAATGGTTCCAGACCAGCTGGTCCCAACCGAAGTGGTTGAGCAGGCGAAAGCACGCCGCCAGTTCGACGCGGGCCTGCCACTCGGCTTCGCTGTAACGGGTGCCGCGGGACGAAAGCCGATGGACCTGTTGAGACATCCGCATCTCTCCTCTTTCGAAATGACGTAGCCTACAATCGGACTCCCGTCGTCTGGACGCAGGCATACACGGTTGGCCTTCCAGCGCAGGTGGTCCAGCCCCTCGCTCTTGATCGGGGCATTGGGGGCATCTGATCGTGTTGCGGCTTCAGAAACTGACCGAAACCGCAGGTGTGTGCTCTCCTTGCCCCACCCTTCGTACGCGGGTCAACCAACCCCGGTAGAAAGCAACCACAGCATCTTCATTTCCTGCAACGGCGGGCAGAGGCAACGTCCCGGGGCCTCACGATGATCCGTGCATCGCCGGAAACGAGGCCTGCCTGCCATTCCGACCGGAAAGGCAGGCGGGCCAGGAACATCAAGCCTTCGTGAAACGCTTCCAGAGCATGCGCCCGTCGGGCGTCAGTGCGGGAACGATGGTGTTGCGGTAGATGGTCGGCTCGAATTCATGGGTGATGAACCGGTAACAGCCGGATTCTTCCATCATGTCCTGCATGGACCGGTACATGCCGTCACGCACGGCAGGATCCATGGTGACGAGCGCTTCGGCATGAAGGGCTCCGAAATCCGGGTTGTTGAACCGCTCCCAGTTCCACACACCGACCTGCTGAGGCGTGAACCACATGGTGTACCACCCCGGATCGGGCTGGGAGGAGAAACGGGAATAGAGAATCTGGAGTGACTTCCAGTCCTCCCCGGAACTCTCGTCCCCCATGGTCCACCAGACACCGGGGTCGTGGACGTTGATCTCGGCATCGATGCCGATGTCGGCAAGGTTGGCCTGGATCACCTGGCAAGCCGCCGTGTAGGCCGCCTTGTTGAGGGTGTCGATACGGCACGAGAAACCGGAGCCAAATCCCGCTTCCTCGAGCTGCTGGCGGGCATACTCCGGATTGCCCTCGTAGGGAACAATGGGTTCGGGACGGTGGCCGACCAGGCCCGGCGGAATGATGCCGGTGGCGGGCGCCGCCAGCCCGAAATACGCTGCTTCAAGGATCTGGTTGACATTCACCGCATGCTGGATCGCACGCCGTATCCGGATGTCGCCCATCGCCTCGTTGTCGCGGTTGATCCCCATCCAGACGTACTTCAGCGAGGGATGCTGCACCAGCGTGGCATCCTCTGGCAGGCTCTCCATGAGCGTCGGCACCGAGGTGATCGGCACACGGGTGACGTCGAGGTCCCCGGCGAGGAAGCCGACCTCGGCGGCCTGCTCGTCGATGATCGGGTAGACCTCGATGGTGGTGAAGTCCGGATTGGCATGGGGACCCGTGTAACCCTGGCGCGCAGACAGGGTGAGCTTCTGTGACGGCTGCCAGTCCGTGATCTCGTAGGCGCCCGACACCGCCGGCGGTTCCGCCTCGTAGCGCTTGCCGTCAAGGGACTCGACAGCCGCCTTGCAGACGATCATGCCGCGCCCGGCGGGCATCGTCGTCGTCCACAGGGGCGCATAGGGCTCCTTGAGCACGATCGTCCCGCTGCGCTCGTCGTGGACATCGACACGGTCAAGGGCGCTCCAGTCCTCGGCATAGGGGGACGCCATCTCGGGATCCGCGATCCTCTCGTAGGAATACTTGACGTCCTCTGCCGTCATGGCGCCAAAACCGTTGGTCCAGCCAATGTCGTCGCGCAGGGCAAAGTTGATGTGGGTGTCATCCACCTGGTCGATCTCGGCCGCAGCCTCGTTTTCCCAGCCCCACTGGTCGCCCGCGGTCACCGTGACGAGGCCGTGAAGCAGGCAGGCGTTCACGTCGGACTCCGGAGCCGACAGGATGTAGCCGGGGTCAAGGACCTGGATGTCCG
>JAJEBJ010000144.1 GCA_022822575.1 Alphaproteobacteria bacterium
TCGGTATGGCGTTGTGCCCGGCAGGCGTGCGGTGATTCACACCAACAACGATTCCGGCTACGGCGTTCTCCGGCATCTCTGCCAGGCGGGAATCGACGTGAAGGCGATTATCGATAGGCGGCCCCGCGAAGCTATAGGCGAGGTGGCGCTCTCCATGACCCACGATGTCGACGTGCTGGCGGGTCACCGGATCCTTTCAACGGCCGGTCGTCACCGTCTCCGCCGCATCAACGCCCGCGCCGCTGACGGTTCCCGGCGGTCTATCGACGCAGATCTCATGTGTGTCGCAGGTGGCTGGTCTCCGACGCTCCACTTGCTGGGCCATCGCGGCGGCACGCTGTTCCAAGACGGAGACAACGCCGCCTGCGCAGAGGATGTGACAGTCGCGGGCGCTGCAGCCGGTGTCACCGGTCTTGCCGAATGCCTCGCCGACGGCGCCAGGGCGGCCGACGCAGTGCTCCAGGTGTTGGGCAGGGCCGTTCCGGAACTCCGGATGCCGGAGGTCGACGCCGGGAGGAAGACGTTGTCGGGAAACCCGCACGGCGACTCTCTCTGCGCCCTCGACACCAGGCAGCAGCGCAAGGCCTTCGTCGATCTTCAGAACGACGTGACGGCCCTCGACCTGATGCGAGCGGTCGACGAGGGATATGGCGCAATCGAGCACCTGAAACGCTACACGACGTCCGGCATGGGAACGGACCAGGGCAAGCTCGGCAACGTCATGACGATCGACATTGTTGCCGAAGCGACCGGACAGCCGGTCGAAGAGGTCGGCCACACGACATTTCGTCCGCCCTACACGCCGGTGACGCTGGGCACGCTTGTCGGCCATGCCAGGGGCGAGCACCTCTTTGCGACACGCCAGACCCCGTTCCACCACCGTCATCTGGCCGCTGGCGCGCTGATGGAACTCTCTGGACCCTGGCATTATCCCAAGTGCTATCCGCGCGACGGCGAGACGGTGGATGGCGCGATCGAACGCGAGGTGCGGACCGTGCGCAACGCGGTCGGGTTTGTCGACATGTCCACCCTGGGCAAGTTCGAGATCATGGGAGGCGATGCCGGGATCTTTCTCGAACGCGCCTATGCCAGTCGTGTGATGACCCTTGCCGAGGGACGCTGCCGCTATGCGCTGATGCTGCGCGAGGATGGTGTCGTTCTTGATGACGGTACGGTGGCGCGGATGGCCGCGGACCGCTGGCACGTCACCGCATCGACTGCCCATGCCGACACCGTGTGGCGTCATCTCGAGCGCCTTCGCCAGGTCGAGTGGCCGGAGCTTGACGTCCTCCTCGTCGATGTCGGTGAACAGTGGGCCGGTCTTGCCATGGCCGGACCGTGTGCGCGTGATGTTCTCGCTGCCATCACGCCGGAGCTCGATGTCTCGCCCGAGGCGTTGCCGTTCCTGGGTTTTCGGGAAACCCGGTTCGACGGCGTTCGTGCACGTGTCTTCCGCATCAGCTACTCCGGCGAACTGGCCTACGAAATCTATGTCGGCGCGCGGCACGGCGACCGGTTGTGGGATGCGGTGGCAGAGGCCGGCACACCCTTCGGCATCGTGCCCTATGGCGTCGAAGCCCTTGATGTCATGCGTATCGAGAAGGGCCATTGTGCCGGCAGCGAGTTCGACGGCCGCACGACACCGGCCGAACTGGGTCTCGGCCGCATGACCAGGCATGATACGCCGTTTCTGGGCCACGCGCTTGGCCTCCAGCGCTCCATTCGTCAACGTCTGGTCGGCCTGGTTTCGGCGGACCGGCGCACGCCCATTCCTCGCGGCGCGGTTCTCGTGGCCGGGACGGCACGATCCCGATCTCTCGGCCATGTCACCGCATCCGTCGTCAGTCCGACGCTCGGCCAGCCCATCGCATTGGCCATGCTGCAGGGATCATTCGGCCCCGGCGATGGCGAACTCCGTGCCGTCTCGCCCGTCGCCGGCCTTGATGTCACGGTTGAGATCACCGGTCTGCCCTTCTACGACGCCGATGGCGGCAGGATGCGCGCATGACGGCGTTCTCGGAGATCGCACCGCTGTCGGTTCATCGGCTCCTCGGCCCCGGTGTCATGGACCGGACGGAGACGAAGCTGCCGTCACGGATCAGTGAAGCCGTGCAAGACGGGACAAGGACAATGATGATGCTTGGCCCGGAAGAATGGCTCGTCCTGGACCGGGAGCCGAAGGGCCCGATGGACCCTCCGACGGATTTCGAACAGCCGTTCGTCGTGTTTGACGAAAGCGACGCGTGGAGGCTGTTCAGGCTGCAGGGAGAGGGTGCGGGAGACATCGTCGCGCAGTTCTGCCCGATCGATGTCGGCGCTGCCGCAGGATTGGAGGGAATCGCCTGCGCCACCCATCTCGCCAGGCATCCCGCCATCGTGATGCCACGGTCGGCCGGCGAGATCGCGATTCTCGCGCCGCGCAGTTATGCGGCGTCGCTTGTCGCCCTGATTCGTGACGCGATCACGCGCTCTGTTTTGTCGGGGTGCTCTGGCTGACCGAAGCGCTGCTGTCGGCGAGTTGATCGTAGACCCTGGTGCCCCAGCCAATGTCCTGTTCGACCAGGTCACGCGCCAGCCTGGCGTTGCGGGCCCGAATGGCTTCGGCGATGCGGGCGTGGAGCAGGCGCCAGTCCTCGGTCGTCTCCAGTATCCGTACGACATCGGCAAGATAGGGTCCCGACTGCGCCCACAGTCCCTCGATGATCGATGTCAGCTCCGGATTGCCTGCGCCGGCGTAGATGGTGAAGTGGAATCTGTAGTTGTTGGCGAGATAGT
>JAJEBJ010000493.1 GCA_022822575.1 Alphaproteobacteria bacterium
GCCCGTCGTGGTCGACGCATGGCCGACGGTAGATCGAGCGCAGCAGGGACATCGCTCGGTTGGCGGCCGACCAGCCATGGTCGGCGGTAATGCCGTTGAACCGGGCCTCGACGTCCGCGCGCCCGATGGCGTCGAGCGGGCGGGGGAGCCAGTCGCCGAGATAGCGGTTGGCCTCGTAGCGGTAGAGCTCGTTGGTCCGCTTGGAGCGGTTGGGGTTCGCCGCCATGTACTGCTTGAAGCTATCGCCGAGCGTGGGCATGCCCCGCGCCTCGGCGCGCTCTCCGGCCGGATCGTCGCCGCCGGCAACCTTGCCGAGGAGCTCCTGCGCCTTTCGCCGCGCCTGGTCGGCGGTGATCGGGCCGTAACGACCGATCACGACGCGCTTGTTGGGTGCCTTCCTGCCGCCGTCGCCGCTCCGGTAGTTGACGATGAAGGCCTTGGTCCCGGAGGGATGGATGCGGACGCCGAAACCCGTGAGCTTCGCGTCCCATGCGATCCACGACTTCTCGCCCGGCTTGAGGGCATCGACGGTCCGCTTGGTGAGGTTCGCGCGCACCCTCGCGGTGCGTTTTCCGGTGCTGGTGTCCATGGGAGGACAGTAGCGACCGTCAGGTTTACAGTCAACACCACAGTCAACACTAGAAAAGAACTCGGTGGCCGCGCTTGGACGCGTTTGGCCCTTTTGAGGGCCGGGAGAACCCATTCTAACCTCTGGAAATAAGGCCGTTAGGCCGCGTTACTGTCCACTCTGGCCGCGTGTGGCCGCAACATAAACACGAGTCTCATAACCTGAAGGTCGCAACCTCGAGGCCTGCCCGTGCCTTTTGCCCGCTTGCGGCCGGCCGGCCGGCAGCTCCACGGAACGCAGCTTGTGGGCAAGGGTCGCAGATCGGACCAGGGAACGACGTTGCTCCATGCGACGATGTTCTGAGCCGGGATCATGCATCGACCAGCAGATGACGGCGCGCGATGATCCGCATCCGGACCATCGCGTTGGAGAGGTTCTGACGCGAAATCCGGCCGGTCGTCCCCGATGGCCCCGGCGATGTCGGGATAGCTCCGGCGCACGAGCGCATTGGTCGCACGCAGGGCGCCGGCGGGCCTTTTTGGCCATGCGGCGGACGACCGCCAGGCACACGGCCGTGGCGTCAGCGAAGGCGTCGAAGTTGTTGCCGCTGGTGAAGGTGTCGCCGTTGTCGGTAATCCAGAGCGCGCGCGGCGCGGTCGCCGTCGAGAATGGCGTCGGCCAGGGCGCCGTGCATCGCCGGCGTCAGCGTGTTGTTCTTCTCCGTCGGGTCCAGGCGGATCTCCAGAACGTCCCGCCCGAGGGTCGCCGGCACCCGTTGAGTCATGGCCGTCGTCTTTCCTGTCCATCCGCCCGGCGGACCGCTACCATGGGCGTGGCGTCCGCCCTTCGCCATGCCGGGAGGCCCGATGTCGCTGACCCTGTCCCCGCTGTCACCGGCCCTTGGCGTCGAGGTCTCCGGCGTCAACCTCGCCTCGCCGGTCGAAGGCGGGACGGCGGCTGCCTTGCGCGATGCGTTCCGGGAACACCATCTGCTGCTGTTGCGCGGCCAGGAAATCGACGTGGACGCCCAGATACGGTTCGCGACGCTGTTCGGTCCCGTCTCGCACCGCGGCGCTTACATGAAGGGCCGCGATTTCAGCCACGTCTCCAACGTGCGCGAGGGCGGCATCCTGGGCTCAGGCGTCCTGCGCTTCCATTCGGACCATACCTTCTTCCGTCATCCGCTCAGGGCCATCTGTCTTTACGCCATCGAGATTCCGCCGTCGGGCGGTGACACGCTGTTCGCCAACGCGGCGGCGGCCTACGCCAACCTTCCCGACGAGCTGAGGCAACGTATTGCAGGCCGCCGGTCGCTCCAGCTCTTCGACTACAGCGGTGACTACAACCGCCGCGTCCTCGAGCGCGACGCCGCGCCCGATGCTCCGCGCTGCTGGCATCCGCTGACCATAGAAGACAGTGCGGGCCGCACAGTGCTCTTCATGCACGCCCACACAACCGCGGCCGTTGACGGCCTGGGCAACGCCGACACCGGCGCGCTGATCGAGGAGCTGGTGGCCTACATCGCCGATCCCGCCGTCGGTTATCGCCACGCCTGGCGGCCGGGCGACGTGATCGTCTGGAACAACATCACGCTGCAACACGCCCGCACCGACTTCGACGCGCGCGCCCGCCGCACCCTGCGTCGCGTCCCGATCGCCGTCAGCGAGGCCGAGGCGTGGGACGAGACGGCGGCAGTGACCTGACCGGCACGAGGGGCCGAGGGCATACGGGAGGAACCATGGCCGAACCCATCGTCGAGACCCGGATCGCCTGGCCAGGCGGTGCGCACTGCGCGATCATGCTCTGCTTCGACTTCCACGCCCGGGTCGCCCGGGAAGGCAAGTCCCCTTGAGTGGCGGGCGATTCGCCGGCAAGTCCGTGATCGTCACCGGGGCGGCGGGCGGCATCGGGCGGGCGACGGTGTTGCGCCTGGTGTCCGAAGGCGCCTCGGTGCTGGCCGTCGACGTCAAGGAACGGGAACTTTGCGAGACCGCCGCCATGGCCGGCGGGCAGGTTTTGCGTACGCTCGTCGCCGATGTCGCCGACCGCGCCCAGCCAGAGCGCATCGTGAAGGAAGCCCTCGACGCCTACGGCAGCCTCGACCATCTCGTCAACAATGCCGGCATCGGCGGCAGGGGCGGCGGTGTGGCCGAAGCGAGCGATGCGGACTGGGACGGCGTCCTCGACGTGAACCTCGGTTCGGTCTTTCGCATGTCACGTGCCGCGTTCGGGTGCCTGCCGCGGCCCGGCGGCAGGATCGTCCAGATCGCCTCCGTCTTCGGTCTCGTCGGCTTTCCCGGCTCCGCCGCCTATGCCGCCGCCAAGGGCGCGGTCGCCCAGCTCACGCGCCAGATGGCAGCCGACCACGCCGCCGCCGGCGTCAACATCAACGCCATCGCCCCCGGGGTGATCGACACGCCGATGACGGCGCGGAACATCCGGACGGACGCATGGTACCGGCAGGCCATGATCCGCAACACGCCCATGGGCGTTGGAGGCCCCGACGACGTCGCGGGCGTTGTGGCCTTTCTCCTGAGCGACGACGCCCGCTACATCAACGGCCAGGTCATTGTCGTCGACGGCGGCTGGCTGGCCACGCGATACCTGCCCAAGGAACACTGAAGCGACCGGGATCCAAACGCTCCCGGAGCGACCTTTGGCGGCTTGATCAGGGTCGCTGACGGCCGCGCCTTCGTCGAGGCCATCGAAGCGCACCCGCGCACCGTGCCGGAGGCTCTGAACCGCAGGGGAGGATTGCTCGAGCCTCCGAAGCCCGCTCCCGTTGCGGGTTTCCGGATTTCGAACGTGTCCGCAACGACAGGTCAACACATGATGGCATCGATCAGGGTCCGGGATTCCGGGTCGGATAGCAGGGCAAGCTGCGGTCCGTGTCGGCATGACCAGGCTGGCGTGGGAGGGTCCCCTTGTCGGACGGGCAGACAATCCCTATATTTCGGACCACGAAACGCGGGCGAGGTCCATGTCCGCGACCGGGGATGTTGGTAGTGGTCCCCGGTGACGATGAGCGGATCATCAATGAAGATTTCCATCACAGGTCATCAGACAGACGTCAGTGAAGCGTTGCGCCATCACGTGGAGCAGGCTCTCGGCAGCGCCATCGACAAGTACTTTGCCGATTCGAAGAGCGCTCACGTGACATTCTCGCGCGAGGCGCTGTCTCACCGGGTGCACATCTCTGTCCATGTCGGGCACGACATCAATGCCGAGGGGCAGGGCGATGCGCAGACGGCGTCTGCCGCGTTCGGCGAGGCTATGGAACATGTCGCAAAGCAGCTCCGGCGCAACAAGCGGAAACTGCGCGAACATCACTGACATGGCCAACGCCATGCCGAGCCGGATCGGGTGACGGGATGGAGATCTCCTCGCTGGTGACGCCTGATTGCGTGGTCCCGCGCCTGCGGTCGGCCAGCAAGAAGCAGGTACTCCAGGAATTGGCCCGCCACGCATCGCGTGTCGCCGGCACCGACGAACGGGTCATCTTCGACGCCCTTCTCGAACGTGAAAGACTGGGCTCGACGGGTGTGGGGCTGGGCATCGCCATTCCCCATGCCAAGCTGCCCGGACTGCCGGGCCTCCATGGTGTCTTCGCGCGGGCGACCTCGCCGATAGACTTCGATTCCGTGGATGAGCAGCCGGTCGATCTCGTGTTCCTGCTTCTGGCCCCGGAAGATGCCGGTGCGGACCACCTCAAGGCCCTCGCGAGGGTGTCGCGTCTGCTTCGCAACCACGACATCTGCCAGAAACTCCGGGGTGCTGACAGTCAGGAGGCCATCTATGCCCTCCTGACTGAAGAGGAGACGGGCCATCCGGACTGAACTGTCGTGCTGATTCACGGCACCTCGGTCGAGATCGACGGTGCCGGTATCCTGTTGCGCGGTCCACCGGGAAGCGGCAAGAGCGATCTTGCCCTTCGTCTGATCAGCGAACGCGAGGCGCGGCTGGTGGCCGACGACCAGGTCGAGGTCAGCTTGCGGGACGGACGCCTGGTGGCCCGGGCGCCGGAGACTCTGGCGGGCATGATCGAAGTGCGGGGACTGGGCATTGCCAGGCTCGACCACCACCCTTCCTGGGCTCTTCACCTGGTCATCGAACTCTGCGATACCGTGGCCAGGTTTCCCTCGCCCAGCCAGACAGTGATTGCCGGGCATCCTCTGCCGGTCTGCCGACTTCGTGCAACCGAAGCCTCCGCCGTGGCCAAGGTGATGCTGGCGGTGAAGGCGCTCCAGGGCACGGTGTCCATCGACGGTGGTCCAGGCTGCTGAATGCAGGGCCTCGAGAACGCGGCGATGCCGATAGTCATCGCCGGCGCCACGAGCTGGGGCCTGGGGGTCGTGGCGTCTCGATGCAGGAAATCCGCTACCGCAGGCTGAGGGCCTTCGCCGCCCGGTGAAGAGACCTCCGATCCTCGGGGCCATTGGCGACGGCGTCGCTTTCGCGGGGGTGAGTTGTGCCGTCTTGCACGAAGCGCGAAAGTGGCATGGGCGCGACGATGCGGCCGGAAGGAGACTGTCTGTCATGTTCGAGGAACTGGGGCTCGGGGAACTGACGCCGCTCACGGCTTCTGTGCTGCTGGGCATGGTGCTCGGCGGCGCCTATGGCGCGCTGGCGCAGCGTAGCGCCTTGTGCCTGCGCCGCAGCCTGGCAGGAAAGTGGCGCGACTGCTTGCCGGCGCTGGGCGTTTGGACGATGGCGCTGGCATGTGCGATCGCCGGAAGCCGACTGGCGGTTGCCGTCGACCTGATCTCGTTCGACGCGCACCGGTTTCTCGCGCCCGACCTGCCGGTCGCCTCCGCGCTGACGGGCGGTGCGTTGTTCGGGGCCGGCATGGTGCTGGCTGGCGGCTGCGTTTCGCGCCTGACGGTGCTGATCGGCACCGGCAATCTTCGCGCCCTGTTCGTCCTGCTCGTCTTTGCCGTCACGGCCCATGCGACGATGAAGGGTGTGCTGGCACCGGTGCGCGAGACGCTCGGCGCGGCAACCGTTCACGGCGGAGATGCGACCGCACTCACGGTGCTGCCCGGCGGGGAGGTCTGGCCGCTGGCTCTGGCGGCCGCCGCAGCGCTCTTCGCGCTTCGCTCCGGCGCGCCGGTCTCTCGCCTCGCCATGGGAGCTGCAATCGGGCTGCTGGTTCCACTCGGCTGGGCCGGCACGGGGTTCCTTCTGCAGGACGATTTCGACCCGATTCCCCTGCAGTCGCTGGGTTTCACGGGACCAATGGCCGACACGCTGTTCTGGACCGTGGCGGCAACGGCCATTCCGGCCGGCTTCGGCACCGGCCTGGCTGCGGGCGTCGTTGGCGGAAGCCTGATCGCGGCGCTGACGTGCGGCGACTTCCGCTGGCTGAGCCTTGAAGGGCCGAGGCAGACCGGCCGCTACCTCGCCGGCGCCGTGATGATGGGGGTCGGCGGCGTGCTGGCGGGCGGCTGCACGGTCGGCGCCGGTCTTTCCGGCGTCTCGACCGCGAGCCTTGCCGCCCTGCTGGCGCTGGCTGCCATGGCGGTCTCGGCGAAAGCCGTCTGGGCGATGCTCGACGACCGGTAGCGCGGGAGGGCCGGCGCCCGGAGCGGTTCGCAGGCGATCCGTTCTACCCGAACATGTCCCCGGCGATGGCGTCATACCAGCCGAGCGACTCCTCATAGGTCGCCTTGCGGGTCTCCTCGCTTTCCCCGGTCTGGGATATGAAGCCGTCGGTCTTGGCGATCTTCTCGTCGGTCCCTTCGTAGGAGGCCCCGACCTTGACGCCGTCATCGGTGCCGATGAGCGACCAGCAGGTGTTCGAGAAGCGCGCCGGAAACACCGTCGAGCCGGTAAGCGCCCCGCGCACCGCCATGGCGCACACCTTCGCCTGACTGTTGGCCGAGAACCCCGACTTCGGCATGTCGCCTTGCAGCGCGGCGTCTCCCAGCACATGAACGTTGGCGTCCGCCCGGCTTTCCATGGTGTGCGGCACCACCGGCGCCCAGCCGGACTCGTCGATGAGCCCCGCCAGTGCCGCGATGCGCCCCGCCTGCTGCGCGGGAATGACGTTGCAGACATCCACCGTCATCGCCTCGCCGTCCACCACCACCTCCATGGTCGAGGGACGCACCTCGACCCGGTCGCCACCGAAGTCAGGGCCGATGCGCTCGATCATGCCGGGATAGTGGCGCTGCCAACCGTCCTCGAACAGGCCCTGCTTGGAAAACTTCTCCTTGGGATCGACGATCAGGATTTTCGCCGTCGGATTGGCCTGTTTCAGCACATGGGCCACCATGGAGATCCGTTCATAGGGTCCCGGTGGGCAGCGGAAAGGATTCGGCGGCGCGACCATGCAATAGGTGCCGCCCTGCGGCATGGCCTCGATCTGCGCCTTGAGAAGCTGGGTCTGCGAGCCGGCCTTGTAAGCGTGCGGCATGCGGTTCTGCTGCGACAGGTCCCACCCCGGGACGGACCCCGGCCGGAAGTCGATGCCCGGCGACAGGATGAGGCGGTCGTAGTCAAGGCTGGCCCCGCCGGCGAGTTCCACGCTCCGCTTGTCGCGATCGACGAAGACCGCCCAGTCGTGGACGACGTTGATCTCATGCCTTGCCGCCAGCGCGCCATAGCTGTGACCGATCGAGGCGAAATCGCGAAAGCCGCCCAGGTAGAGGTTCGAGAAGAAGCAGGAATAGTAGGCGCGGCTCGGTTCCACGAGCGTCACATCCACGGCGCCTTCCGAGTCCTTGGCAATGTAGCGCGCCGCCGTCGCGCCGCCCGCGCCACCTCCCACGACCACGACACGTGGACGGCCCTGTGCGAGTACCGCCGGCGCCGACAGCGCCGTTGTCGCCGCAACTGTGGATGCAAGGAAGCGGCGCCGACTCAGGCCGCTGTTTTCATTTCTCAGGTTCATGTCGTGTTCCCTCCGGTTCACGGATCGTCTTCCGCATCGCGAAAATACGCGGCGAGAGCGGCGATTTCCTCATCCGACAGACGCCCGGCCACGAGCTGCATGGCCGGATGCACCCGCTTTCCCCGCTTGTAGGCGTGCAAGGCTATCACGAAGTCGTCGAATGGCCATCCCGTTATCGAAGGGATGCCCTGGTCGGAACCGTCCGTCCGGTGGCAGGTGGTGCATTCGCCCGCGAGATAGGCGCCGTACTCGGGGTCTCCCCGGACGGTGAGGATCTGCGGGTCGAGGCCGTATTCCTCGGGCGTGGCGGTCGGCTCCGCCAGCGGAAGATCGGCGCGGGAACTGGAAAAGCCGCGCAGCCATGCCAGCAGGTCTGCCCTGTCGCCGGCTTCCGCCATGCCTCGGAAACTCATGCGCGAACCAGGCACGAGAGCGGTCGGGTCCGACAGAAAGGCGTCAAGCGTCGCCTCGGTCCAGACCAGGCCGCCTGCCCCCGCAGCCTTCATCGCCGCGGAGTAGCGAAAATCCGCGAGCCAACCGGCCGCACGGCCGAAGACATCATTGAGCTCAGGGCCGATCCGGTGTTTCGCGCCTTGACCCACCTGGTGGCAGCGCTTGCATTCAAGGAAGAGCGCCTTGCCGCGCTCGGCGTCGGCGCTCCATGCATCGACGGCCAGGGGAAAGACCAGCAGTGCCGCGCCAAGCAGCCTGAATGCGGCGAATGCCGCAGGACCGATCGTCCGGGACCGACGTCGCACGGTGGTCCTAACCGACGTCAATCTCTTTGCGAATGCTGTAGACCGAGCCGTCGTCATCGATCCAACCGAACTCCAGAAGGCCCGACTCCGGAACGGACATTTCGAACTGAATGTAGGGATCGGCCGACACCGCCGGTTGCAGATCGACGGAAAGCGCCACCTCGCCGTTGTAGTGAACCGCGAAGCGGTTGATGATCTGGCGGGGCACGAGCTCGCCGTCGCTGCCATGGCGTAGCCCCGTATGCATCGGATGGGTAATCCGGGCCTTGACCGTGAAGGGGACTCCCGCCACCACCGACTTCGGTAGTCTCACGCGCGGCTTGGGTTCCGCCATCGCCCGTTCCTCACGCGCAGCCGCCGACCGTCACCGCGATCGCCTGGGAGGCCTGGCGGAATGTGCCGTCCGCCATCTCCGCCACGGCGATCACCTTCTGGCTCCCGGCCAGCCGGATGCGGATCGTGGCCGCGGGCGGTACCAGCCTTCCGAATGTGAAAACGGCGACGCCGGGATTCGGGTTGCCGTCGGCGAACAGGGCGATTCGCCTGGCGCCCTCGGCAGCGATCTGAACCGGCACGGAGCCGCCGTTGTCGGCAATTTCGGGCGCCTCAAGAAGCACGCCGCCCTTCAGGGGCGTCGCCCCTCCCGTGAATTCCGCGATCGCCTGCTCAACGCCGTTCGAAGCCCGGGCCAGACCGACAGGAACCAGCGCCGCCGCGGCGGCGGCGCTGAGCCGCAAAACATCCCTGCGCGTCGGAGCGATGATGCAGCCTCCTCCAATTCGCCAGATACCCGGCGATATGGCTCTCCATGGCGACGCCTGTCAAGCCCCTGCAGCCCCAGGATTCGGCCTTCTGCATGATGACGGAGAGTATCGGCGCAAAGCGGTTTGCCGCCGCCGCCGTCGTCGATGGTCTTCCAGATTCGCCGGCCTTCGTGCTGAGAGTGAATGAAGCAGCGTCTGGCGCCCGAAGGCGCCAAAGCCCTTCAGTTCGGTATCGCGCACATCCAGGATGACCTTCCTTGGTTTGAGCGTATCGACCCGGTATTGGGTGAGGTGTAGTGTGGCCATGATCGTTCCTCCGGTGTTCTGTGACATTGGGGGAAGAAGGACATCGCCCTGCCGTCCGCAGTTGCAGAAACGAGAGGAATTAAGTACGTTGTATCAGTTGATTAGCACCACAGTGTGGCCTCTTTTGTCATGGGTGACATGCCCTGCACAAGGGGGGAATTGAAGACGTGACACGCTGCACTCCGGCAGGTGCCGCATGATCGGCGTCGTTCTTGTGACCCACGGCCGGCTGGCCGACGAATTTGTCGCCGCCATCAGGCATATCGTGGGTGACCAGGAGAACATGACGGCGATCTCGATCGGACCCGACGACGACATGAAGCAGCGCCGCGCCGACATCGTCGAGGCGGTTGCCGGTGTCGATACCGGTTCGGGCGTCATCATCCTCACAGACATGTTCGGTGGCACGCCGTCCAATCTCGCAATCTCGGTCATGAACCCCGGAAAGGTGGAGGTCATCGCCGGCGTCAATCTGCCGATGCTTGTCCGATTGGCATCGGTCCGCCAGAACGCCACGGTCGAAGAGGCCGTTGCCGCCGCACAGGAAGCGGCACGGCGCTACATCAACGTGGCCAGCAGCCTCCTCAAGACTGAATCGTGACAGCCGGTTCCTCTCCTGCGGTGATGCGCCGCTGTTTCACCATTGTCAACGAGCGGGGATTGCATGCCCGGGCGGCGGCACGCTTTGTTGCGGCACTCGACTCCTTCAGCGCCACGGTCGAGGTGGAAAAGGACGGCATAAGAGTGTCCGGCAGGTCTATCATGGGTCTCATGATGCTGGCCGCCGCCATTGGCACGACTATCGAGGTGGAGGCCCGTGGCGACGATGCCGGGGCTGCTCTCGATGCCCTCGGGACACTCGTCGGGAACCGGTTTGATGAATAGGAAAGGCGGTCTGCAGCTGGCCGGACTGGGAATTGCACCGGGCATCGCCATCGGGCCGGCCTATGTCGCCGAGAGCGGCGCCCTCGAGGTGCCGGTCCATGAGATCGCAACGGGCGAGGTGGCGGCGGAAATTGACCGGTTCCACGATGCCGTGGCCCGCGGGCGCGAGCAACTCGCCGTCCTCTCCCAGAAGGCGCGGACACTGCACGGAAGCGCTGCCGAGGAACTCGAGTACCTGCTGGTCGCGCACAGCCGGATGCTGGAAGGATCGCGGTTGGTCCGGGGTGTCGAGGAGAGGATCCGCGACCAGCGCCTCAATGCGGAGGCCGCGGTTTCCCAGGAGGTCGGCGATATCGTCCGGGCCTTCGAGGACATGAATGACAGCTATCTCGCCGAACGCAGCAAGGACGTGCGCGACGTCGGCAAGCGCCTGTTGCACAATCTGATGGCCGCCCCTTACCGCGCCCTCACCGATCTTGCCCCGGGGACTGTTGTAGTGGCCGACGAACTCACGCCGGCCGACACCGCGCTCCTCGACCCGCGCCGTGTTGCGGGGTTCGTCACGGCGTCGGGCGGCGCCCAGGACCACACCGGCATCCTGGCCCGATCCCTTGGTCTGCCAGCTGTGGTTGCCACCGGAGAACTGCTCGCAAATGTGGCGAGCGGTGATCGCGTGATTGTCGACGGCGGCACCGGTACCGTGGTCATCAATCCCGATGCCGACGCCGAGCGGGCTTTCGAGAAACGCCGCGGCGAACTCCGCGTGCAGGCCCGCAAGCTCCGCCGCCTGCGTGATGTCCCCGCGGTCTCGCGAGATCAGGTCCGCATCGGCCTTCTGGCCAACGTGGAACTCGCCAGTGAAATTGATCCCGCCCTCGACCACGGCGCCGAGGGCATAGGTCTCTTCCGCACCGAGTACCTCTTTCTCAACCGCGACACCATTCCCGACGAGGACGAACAGTACGTTCACCTCGCCAACGTCGTCGAGCGCATGGCCGGCCGCACCGTGACCATCCGGACCCTGGACGCCGGCAACGACAAGCTGCCCTATTCCCTCGGCGAACCGGTTGGCGCCGGCGCCAATCCCGCCATGGGACTGCGGGCCATTCGCCTGTCGCTCAAGTTTGGCGATCTCCTGGAGAACCAGCTCGCCGCCATCCTGCGCGCCGGCGCCCATGGCAGGGTGCGCATCCTCCTGCCGATGATCTCGACGACCTCGGAAGTGCGCCAGGTCCGCAAGGTAAGGGACAGGGTGGCCGAACGGCTCAACCGGGCGGGCGTGGCCATTGCCGACCCGTTGCCTCCGGTCGGCATCATGATCGAGATCCCCGGCGCCGCGCTGGCGGCTGATTCCCTGGCCGGGGTCAGCGACTTTTTCTCGATCGGCACCAATGACCTCACCATGTACACGCTCGCCATCGACCGCGGCGACGATCAGGTGGCCCACCTTTACAATCCGCTTCATCCGGCAGTGCTGCGGCTCATCCAGTTCACCACCGCTGCCGCCGAACGCGCCGGTATCGGCGTCAATGTGTGTGGCGAAATGGCAGGGGACGAGAGAATGACAGCGATTCTCGTCGGACTGGGTATCCGCGAACTTTCCATGGCCTCGTCCGGGGTGCCGCGGGTGAAGCAGCGCATCCGCAGCCTCGACATCACCGAGGCGGTGCGGCGGACAGAGGCGATCATGGAACAGAACGACTCCGGCATGGTGGCAAGCCTGCTCGATGACTTCAACGCGCTCGCCTGAGGCGGTGGACGGCTCCGCAGGTCTCTGGTAAGCGATGCGCCCGCTCGGGTGGAAGAGATGGCATTGTCATGAACAAGGACAGGGATTACCGGGTGGCCGACATTGGTCAGGCTTCCTGGGGACGCAAGGAGATCAACATCGCCGAAGGCGAAATGCCGGGCCTGATGGCGCTGCGCAGGTCCTACGGCGACACCAGGCCCCTGGACGGCGCCCGCATCACCGGGTGTCTCCACATGACCATCCAGACCGCGGTGCTGATCGAGACGTTGCGCCACCTGGGTGCCGAGATCCGCTGGTCATCGTGCAATGTCTTTTCGACTCAGGACCACGCCGCCGCGGCGATGGCGGAAGCCGGAGTGCCCGTCTTCGCCTGGAAGGGCGAAACGGAAGAGGAGTACTGGTGGTGCATTGACCGTACGGTGGAGGGACCCGACGGCTGGACACCCAACATGCTGCTTGACGATGGCGGCGATCTGACCGCGGTGATGCATGGCAAGTACGCCGGCATGCTCGAAGACATCCACGGGGTCAGCGAGGAGACGACCACAGGCGTCGCCCGCCTCCACCAGATGGCGTCGGCGGGCGAACTCGCGATGCCGGCTTTCGATGTCAACAGTTCGGTGACCAAGTCGAAGTTCGACAATGTCTATGGGGCTCGCGAGAGCCTGGTGGACGGCATCCGTCGCGCCACGGACGTCATGCTGGCGGGCAAGGTCGCCGTGGTGGCCGGCTACGGTGGTGTCGGGAAGGGCTCGGCCCAGTCGCTCCAGGGAGCCGGGGCCCGCGTCGTGGTGACCGAGGTCGATCCCATTTGCGCCCTGCAGGCTGCCATGGACGGCTTCCAGGTCGTGTCCATGGACGCTGCCGCGAAGGAGGCGGACATCTTCGTGACGGCTACGGGTAACGTCGGCGTCATCACCATGGATCACATGCGGGCGATGAAGGACCGTGCGATCGTCTGCAACATCGGACACTTCGACAACGAGATCGACGTTCAGTCGCTGCGCAATCTCCGGTGGACCAACATCAAGCCCCAGGTCGACGAGATTGCCTTTCCCGACGGCAAGAAGATCATCCTTCTGGCCGAGGGGAGACTGGTCAATCTGGGCTGCGCCACGGGCCACCCGAGCTTCGTCATGAGCGCCAGCTTCACCAATCAGGTCCTTGCCCAGATCGAATTGTGGTCCGAGCGCGGCAACGGCACCTACGGGGTCGGTGTGCATGTCCTTCCCAGGCACCTCGACGAGCAGGTGGCACGGCTCCATCTCGACAAGGTGGGGGCGCATCTGACAACCCTCACACCAGCTCAGGCGGACTACATCGGAGTCGATCGGGCCGGTCCCTTCAAGACGGACGACTACCGTTACTGATGGTGCGGCTCAGGAACCGGGCACGCCTTTCGTCGTCGAGTACTCGAAGCGAAGCGGCTTGTCGGGCCACACCAGGGAATGGATGTCATGGGCAGCCATGGCGGCTTCGCTGAAACCGGAGAGAATCAGTTTCAGCTTGCCCGGATAGGTGGCGATATCACCGATGGCATGGATGCCCGGAGTCGACGTGGCGCATGTCGCCGGATCGACGCTGATGAGGTTCCTCTCCAGGTTGAGCCCCCAGCCGGCGATGGGTCCCAGCTCCATCCTGAGGCCGTAGAAGGCCAGCAGAAGATCGGCTTCGAGACTCTTCGTGCGGCCATCGAGGTCGGCCACGACGACTTTCTCGAGGCGTCCCTCGCTGCCCTCGAGTCCGTGAAGCTGCCAGGGCACTACCCGTTCGACCTCGCCGGACTCGACCAGCGCCTCGAAGCGGCGCACCGTCTCGGGTGCCGCCCGGAAACGGTTGCGGCGGTGCACCACCTGGATACGTGCGGCGATGCCGTTGAGGGCCAGCACCCAGTCGAGGGCGGAATCGCCGCCACCGGCGATCACGATGTTCTTGCCCCTGTGGTCTTCCTTGCGTGTCACGAGATAGGCGACGGATCCCTTTTCCTCGAAGGCCTCGATACCGGCAATCGGTGGCCGGTTGGGTCCGAAAGCGCCACACCCGGCGGCTATGACGACAGCCTTGCAGGCGATGGCCGTGTCGGCGGAGGTGGTGACAGTAAAGGCGCCGGCCTCGCCGTCGAGACGGACAACCTGCTGATCGAGGTGGTAGACCGGCGAGAAGGGGGCGGCCTGGCGTTCGAGTCGGTCGATCAGGTCCCGGGCCTCGACCACGGTGAGGGCCGGGATGTCGTAGATCGGCTTTTCCGGATAGAGCGCCGTGCACTGGCCACCGATGGCATCAAGGGTGTCAACAACATGACACTGCATGTCGAGCATTCCCGCCTCGAACACCTGAAAGAGACCCACGGGCCCGGCTCCGACAATGACGATGTCGGTCTCGTGCGATGTGTGCATGGCCGGTATCCTGTCCACAGGTCTCATAAGGCTTACCCGAAGGCGGCGGGAGGTAACAACCCGGTTGGGGATTGTCCATGAGCGCCTTGCGCGAGAGCGAGATCAGGGAGTTCCTGCAACGCTTCGGCTGGGACGATGCGCGGCGCCGGCCGATTCAAGGCGACGCCTCCTTCCGCCGCTACGAGCGCCTCGAAGGGCCCAGGGGCCGGGCCGTGCTCATGGATGCGTCGCCGGATCATGAGGATGTCAGGCCCTTCGTGCGCATCGCCCGGCACCTCATCTCTGTCGGCCTTTCCGCCCCGGCCATCCTGGCCAGGGATGTCACGAGGGGCTTTCTTCTCCTCGAGGATCTTGGTGACGATCTCTACAACCGCATTCTCGATGAGGGAGCCGACGAAGGACTTCTCTATCGCGTCGCAGTGGAAGCGCTGGCACGGCTCCACAGGGAGCCGGTTCCCGAAGACCTTCCCCCCTACAGCGACGACCTCTTTCTCTTCGAGGTCTCGCTCGTGACCGACTGGTTCATGCCGCTCGCCGGCCTCGAGATCAGCCGCGCCGGTCGCGACGACTTCCTCGCCCTGTGGCGCGACCTCCTGCCACTGGCACGCAGGGGGCCCACGTGTGTGGTCCTCAGGGACTACCATGCCGACAACCTCCTTTGGTTGCCGGCGCGCGACGGTGTGGCGCGGGTGGGCCAGCTCGACTTCCAGGATGCGGTCGCAGGCCCGGTGTCCTACGATATCGTCTCGCTGCTCGAGGATGTCAGGAGGAGGATTTCCCCTCAGACCGTGGAAATGTGCAGAGCGCATTACCTCAGCCTGATGCCGCATATCGATCCCGGGGTATTCGCCACATCCGCGACGATCATGACGGCCCAGCGCAATCTGAAGATCGCAGGCATCTTCAGCCGCCTGCTGAGCCGAGATGGCAAGGCGGCCTACCAGAGGTTCATGCCGAGGACCTGGGCGCTCGTCAACGACAGCCTCAGCTGTCGCCATCTGGCGCCGCTGGCGGCATGGCTCGACCACTGGATCCCGCCGCAAGCGCGGCGAGGCGTGGCATGACTGTCCCGAAACGCGCCATGATCCTTGCCGCCGGGCGGGGAGAGCGCATGCGGCCGATGACCGACCACATGCCCAAGCCCGTCATTCCCGTCGCCGGACGATCCGCGCTCGACCGCATGCTGGACAGACTGGCCGGTTTCGAGCTTGTGGTGATCAACGCCTGGCATCTTGCCGGGAAGATCGAGGCAGCGGTGGCCGCCCGGCGTGACCCGCCGGTGGTGGTGGTGCGCGAGGAGCACGTTCTCGGTACCGGCGGCGGGGTCGCGAACGCCCTTGGACTCCTCGGTGATCAACCCTTTCTTGTCGCCAACGGCGATGTCTTCCTCAGCGAATCGCCTGGTCACCCGGTCCTGGAGACCCTGGCCGGAGCATGGGATGGCGACAGCACGGATGCCCTGTTGCTGCTGGTGGAACGGGAGCACGCCCGGGGCTACCGCTACGCAGGAGACTTCGCCATGACGGACGGGAACCGTCTTCTCGCCCGGGGCGAGCGCGATTCCGCACCCTATGTCTACGCCAGCCTGCAGATCGTCCATCCCCGGCTCCTCGAGGGAGCACCCGAAGGCGCCTTCTCCTTCACTCTCCTGTGGGACCGGGCGGCCCGGCATGGGAGGCTCCGCGGCGTCGTGTGGGGCGGCGGCTGGATGACCGTCGATACCGTCGACAATCTCGCCGCGGCCGGTGACTGGCTTGCCGCGCCGGACAAGAATCATGAACAGGTGGTTTGACCGGTCCGCTTGACGGGCACCGTCGCACTTCTAGATTGGTGGCTGGTGCGTCAATACAAAACACAACCCGGCGCACGTCTCGGAAGGGAACACCCATGAACATTCGTCACGTCACCGATGATTCGTTCGAGGAGGACGTCCTCCAGGCGACTGGACCCGTGCTGGTCGACTTCTGGGCCGAGTGGTGCGGTCCGTGCAAGCAGATCGCGCCGGCGCTCGAGGACCTTGCCCAGCGCTACCAGGACAAGGTCCAGGTGGTGAAGGTCAACATCGACGAGAATCCGTCCACACCGTCACGCTACGGTGTGCGCGGCATCCCCACGATCATGATGTTCAAGGCCGGAGAAGTGGCAGCCGTCAAAGTGGGCGCGCTGCCGAAGAGCCGACTCTTCGAGTGGGTCGACAACTCCATGTAAGACGGCGTCGGCTGCAGGCAGGACCGGGCCATGACCTCACATTCGAGTTTCCCGGATGTACGGTGGATTGACGTCCTGATTCCCGACATGTGGGGGATCCCCCGTGGCAAGCGCCTGGACGCTTCGGCCATGGAGAAGGTCCTGTCGACGGGAATCGTTCTCCCCGGGTCCACCTACGCGATGGACATGCAGGGCAACAATGTCGAAAGCACCGGCGTGGGTTTCGCCGACGGCGATCCCGACTATCCCTGCCAGGCCGTTGCCGAAACCCTGGCCCCGGTGCCGTGGCTGGGCCTGGATCATGCCCAGGTCATGCTGTCGATGAGCGATGCTGCCGACCGGCCGTGGTGGCTCGATCCGCGTCACATCGTCCAGCGCATGGCCACGTCTCTCGGCGCCTTGGGGTACCGGGCAAGGGTCGCCTTCGAACTCGAGTTCTACCTGGTCGAACGCGACAGGGACGGCACGCTGCAACCGGCGCCACCGCCCGGCAGCAGCCAGCGTCCGTCCGAGACCCAGGTCTACCTGATGGATGACGTCGAGGCCTATGGCCCGGTTCTGGGCGACATGGTGACGACATGCCGCAGGCAGAACATTCCGGCGGACGTCATCACCATGGAGTACGCGCCGGCACAGTTCGAGATCAATCTTCATTACGGCGACGATCCCCTGACCGCCTGCGATCACGCCTTTCTGATGAAGCGCGCCGTCAAGGCGGTCGCCAGGTCGCACGGCATGACAGCGACATTCATGGCGCGGCCATTCGGGGGTCTCTCCGCCAGCGGCACGCACGTCCACATTTCGCTCCTTGACGACGAGGGACGCAATGTCTTCGACGACGGCAGCGACGAGGGAAGCGATATCATGCGCCACGCCGTTGCCGGTCTCGCGGCCACGATGGCCGAGGCGATGCCGATCTGGGCGCCTGGCGCCAACTCCTACAGGCGCCTGGCCCCCGGGGGCTGGGTGTCGTTGGCGGCAAGCTGGGGCTACAACAACCGGGACATGTCCCTGCGCATTCCCGGTGGCGCCGCCTCGGGACGCAGGATCGAACACCGCGCCGCCGGTGCCGATGCCAACCCCTACCTCGTCCTGGCGGCGATCCTTGCCGGTCTCAACCACGGCCTTTCGAACAGGCTGGATCCGGGTCCGCCCGCCAGCGCCGACCCGGCCG
The DNA here is from genome assembly GCA_022822575.1 of Alphaproteobacteria bacterium. Classification (GTDB taxonomy): domain Bacteria; phylum Pseudomonadota; class Alphaproteobacteria; order SP197; family SP197; genus SP197. The sequence continues at coordinate 17,702 of JAJEBJ010000493.1, forward strand.
CGCTGCCGGTGCTCTGGGTCGATGCGCTTCGTTCCTTCGATCAGGCGGAGGTTCTGCCCGGTTACTTCACGCCGGAGTGGTGGAAGGTCTACAGCGCCCTTGCATGGTCGGAGTTCCACACCTTCAACGGCCACGTCACGACGCTGGAGCACGATCGCTTCCTCACCCTCGTGTGATCCCTCCGGTCAGCCGTTGGCGCCGAGAACCCGTCCGGCGAGATAGAGTGAACCACACACCAGGACACGTGACGTCTCTGTGGGAGAATCCGAAAGGCAGGAGATGGCGTCTTCGATGCCCGGAGCCACCGTTGCTGTGACGCCTTCTGCTTCGAGAACGGCGCGGGTTGCCGTGGCGTCGAAGGTGTTCTTTTCGCCCGGAATGGAGACGGCGACGGCATGCCGGATGAAGGGAGCGAGCGGACGGATGAAACCCGCCGGGTCCTTCGTGTTCATCATGCCGATGACCACGTCGAGGGGACGGTCATGCCATGTGCGCGCCATGTCGGCGAGGACGGCGCCGGCTGCCGGATTGTGGCCACCGTCGAGCCACAGTTCCTTCCCGCGGCCCAGCCGGTCCACCAGGCGACCCGATTCCAGGCGCTGCAGTCGTGCCGGCCACCGGGCCTGCAGCATGCCTGCCGCGAGGGCCCCGTCATCGGGCGCCAGGTGGCCGGTGAGACCAAGGGCGACGACGGCGGTCGCCGCGTTGGCGAGTTGGTGATGGCCGGCCAGTGCCGGCGCCGGCAGCACCGTCCGCCTGCCCCCGGGGGATGTCACCTCGAAGCGGCCGCCGGTTTCTGCATGAAAGGTGAAATCGCGGCCCGCCACGATGGCCGGGGCCCCCAGCGCGCCGGCCCGGTCAAGAAGCACCTCCATGGCTTCGCCTTCCTGGGGAGCGATGACGACGGGAACATCGCTCTTGATGATCCCCGCCTTCTCGCCCGCGATGGCGGCAAGCGTGGTGCCGAGAAACTGCTGATGATCCAGTGACACCGGCGTGATGATCGTGACCAGCGGCTTGTCGATGACATTGGTGGCATCGAGCCTGCCGCCGAGTCCGGTCTCGAGAAGCAGGATGTCCGCCTGTTCCCGGGCAAATGCCAGGTAGGCGGCGGCGGTGGTGATCTCGAAGAAGGTGATCGGCTCGCCGCGGTTGGCAACCTCGCATTCCTCGAGCAGGGCCATGAGCCGATCCTCCTCGATCAGGTGACCGGCTGTCTCGATTCTCTCGTGAAAGCGCACGAGATGCGGGGAGGTGTAGACGTGGACCGCATGTCCGGCGGCCATGAGCGCAGACCGCATGTAGGCGATGACCGATCCCTTGCCGTTGGTTCCGGCCACGTGGACAACGGGGGGCAGACACCGTTGCGGCTCGCCCAGGTGTTCGAGGAGTCGGTGGAGGCGGTCGAGTGAAAGGTCGATGAGCTTGGGATGAAGCTGCATCAACCTTTCGAGAACGACATCACTTCCCGTCTGGGAGGTGTTCGGCATCGTTCACCGCTGGCTGCAGAAGCTGCCGGGATGTCGCCGGCATGAGGTGACTGAGCAGAATGGCGATGGTGGAACGCATCTTCGAACGCGTCACCACCATGTCGAGCATGCCGTGATCGAGGAGATACTCCGAGCGCTGGAATCCGTCCGGCAGCTCTTCCCTGATGGTCTCGCGGATGACCCGTGCCCCGGCGAATCCGATGATGGCGCCGGGCTCGGCGATGGAGACGTCGCCAAGCATGGCAAAGGAGGCGGTTACGCCTCCGGTCGTCGGATTGGTGAGGACGCTGATGTAGGGAAGGCCGGCATCCTTGACCTGGGCAATCGCGGTTGTCGTGCGCGCCATCTGCATCAGCGACAGGATGCCTTCCTGCATGCGGGCGCCTCCCGAAGCGGAGAAGATGACGAGGGCACGGCTCTCGTCGACGGAGATTCTCGCGGCCTCGACGATGGCTTCTCCCAATCCCATTCCCATGGAGCCGCCCATGAAGTCGAAATTGAAGACGGCGACGATGGCAGGCCGGCCGTCGATCATGCCGCGGGCGACGACGATGGCCTCGTGCTGGCCGGTCTTTCCCTGGGCTTCCTTCAACCGGTCCGAATAGCGCTTCCTGTCTCGAAAGCGCAACGGATCGGTGGCTACGCCGGGGAGGTCAACATCGCTCCATGTGTCCTCGTCAAGGATGTCCTGCAGGCGGTCGCGTGGCGCGATGCGCATGTGGTAGCCGCAGCGCGGACAGACATTGAGCGAGTCCTCGAGATCACGGCCGAACACCATCTGGTCACAGCTCGGGCATTTGTCCCACAGCGTTTCCTCGCTCGGAGTCCTGCCGACAAGGTCACGGATCTTCGGCAGGGTGAGATTCGACAGCCAGTTCATGCACGCGCCTTGCGGACATCGTGCGAGATCGATTCGCACAACGTCAGGGCATTGTCGATGGAGGCGTCTGTCCCCTTGCCGTTGTCGAGGCCGTCGGCCACGGCCTGGCAGAACGCCGAGCCGACAACCACCGCATCGGCGATACGGGCGACGCCGGCCGCCTGTTCGCCGTTGCGGATGCCGAACCCGACTGCGACAGGCAGGTCCGTGTGACGACGCAGGCGGTCGACCGCGGAAGCGATGGTCTGACTGGTTGCGGCGCGGGTGCCGGTGATGCCGGTGATCGAGACGTAGTAGACGAACCCCGAAGCATGCGCCAGGACGTCGGGCAGGCGCTTCGAGTCGGTGGTCGGTGTCGCGAGGCGTATCCAGTTGAGCCCGGCCTCGACGGCCGGAAGACAGAGTTCCCGGTCTTCCTCGCTCGGCAGGTCGACGAGGATGAGGCCGTCAACACCGGCCTCGACGGCATCCTCGAGGAAGGCGCCGTTCCCATAGGAGTAGATGGGGTTGTAGTACCCCATGAGAACGATGGGCGTGTCGTCATCATGGCGACGGACCTGGCGCACGAGATCGATGGTGCCGGCCAGGGTCATGCCGGCCTTGAGCGCCCGCTGCGAGGAGGCCTGGATGACCGGTCCGTCCGCCATGGGGTCGGTAAAGGGCATGCCGATCTCGATGAGGTCGGCGCCGGCTCCGGGCAGAGCGGCGACAAGGCGCGCCGACAGATCCGGATCCGGATCCCCCGCCGTCACGAAGGCGGCCAGTCCGGCCCGCTGCTGCCTCGCCAGATCGGCAAAGCGCCTGTCGATGCGGGTGTCGTTCACAGGTCCACTCCCTGGGTCTGAGCGACGGTGAACACGTCCTTGTCGCCCCTGCCGCACATGTTCATGCAGATGATGTGATCGTCGGGGAGCGCCGGCGCAATCTTCATGACATGGGCGAGCGCATGGGCGGGCTCGAGGGCCGGAATGATGCCTTCGAGCCGGGAACACAGGAGGAAGGCCTCGAGAGCCTCGTCGTCCGTGGCCGACACGTAGCTGACCCGACCCTGCTCCGCCAGCCACGCGTGTTCGGGGCCGATTCCCGGGTAGTCGAGACCCGCCGAGATCGAATGGGCCTCGACGATCTGGCCGTCATCGTCCTGCAGGAGATAGGTCCGGTTGCCGTGCAGGACACCGGGTCGGCCGCCGGTGATTGATGCCGCGTGCTCGCCGCTCTCAATACCTCGTCCAGCGGCCTCCACGCCGATGATGTCGACGGTCCGGTCATCGAGAAACGGATGAAAGAGGCCCATGGCGTTCGATCCACCGCCGATACAGGCGACAACCGTGTCGGGAAGACGCCCTTCGACGGCCATCAACTGCTCCTTCGCTTCGCGTCCGATAATCGCCTGGAACTCGCGCACGAGTTCCGGATAGGGGTGAGGACCGGCCACGGTGCCGATGATGTAGAAGGTTGAATCGACGTTGGTGACCCAATCGCGCAAGGCCTCGTTGAGGGCGTCCTTGAGGCTGCGGGAGCCAGATGTCACATGACGGACCTCGGCGCCGAGGAGCTTCATGCGAAAGACATTGGGAGCCTGGCGTTCGACATCCTTGGTCCCCATGTAGACGACGCAGGGAAGGTTGAAGCGGGCGCACACCGTCGCCGTCGCCACGCCGTGCTGGCCAGCGCCGGTTTCGGCGATGATCCGGGTCTTGCCCATGCGTTGGGCCAGAAGGATCTGGCCGACCGTGTTGTTGATCTTGTGGGAACCGGTGTGATTGAGTTCATCGCGCTTGAAGTAGATGCGGGCGCCGCCAAGATGCCGGGTCAGCCGTTCGGCGAAGTAGAGCGGACTGGGCCTGCCGATGTAGTCCTTGCCCAGGCCGTGGAACGCGTCCCAGAACTCCGGGTCGTTGCGAGCCTCCTGCCAGGTCCGGTTCAGGTCCAGAATGAGCGGCATCAGCGTTTCGGCGACATAGCGGCCGCCAAACATGCCGAAGTGGCCGTCCTGATCCGGACCCTGGGCGTAGGAATTGTCCGTCATCGTTGGTCTGTCCGGGCGCGAACCTGGCACAATGGATATCAGATAACCCGGGCCTGCTCCATAAACTCGGCGATGCGTGAGGCAGACTTGTGTCCGGGTGATGTCTCGACGCCGGAAGACACATCGACCATGGTGGCGCCGCTCGCCTTCACGGCCCGGCAGAGGTTGCCGGCGTCGAGACCGCCCGAGAGGATCCACGGCGACCGCGGCCGGATGCCGGTCAGCAGCGTCCAGTCGAAGGCTGTCGCGTTGCCTCCGGGACGCGTCGCACCCCTGGGCGGCATGGCGTCGAACATGACCATGTCAGCCACGGTGTCGAAGGACGGCAGGGATTCCAGGTCAACGGCCGTCGCCACGCGAATGACCTTCATCACCCGGACACCGAAACGCGTGCGGACGTGGGCGAGTCGGCGGGCATCCTCGCGGCCGTGAAACTGGATGGTATCGAGCCCTGCTGCCGTGATCACGGCGCCAAGCCTGTCATCGCCGGCATCGACAGTGACGCCGACCTTCTCGATGCCTTGGGGCACGTGCCGCGCCAGGGCGGCGACGTCACCGAGGGACACGTTCCGCGGGCTCCTGTCGAAGAATATGAACCCGACCATGCGGGCCCCGTGGCGCACCGCTGCATCGAGAGCCTGCCGCTCCCTCAAGCCACAGATCTTGACGCCGACGGCCAAGGGTCAGGACCGGCTCATGTCGGCAACGGTCCGTGCTGCAGCCGCGGCCGGGTCCGGGGCCCGGGTGATCGGGCGTCCAACGACAATGTAGGACGCGCCGGCGGCCACGGCGTCACCGGGAGACATGGTGCGTTTCTGATCGTCGCACCCGTTGCCCCCAGGGCGGATGCCGGGGGTGACGACAAGGAATCCGGGTCCGCAAAAACGGCGCACGTCGGCGATTTCATGGGGTGAACACACCACGCCGTCGACGCCCGTGTCGAGGGCGAGTTCGGTCAGGCGCAACACCTGGTCACGAACGTTGCCACGGCCGCCGGTCACCTCGACGTCATCGTCATCCATGCTCGTCAACACGGTGACGGCGAGAATCTTCGGCCGGGCATCTCCCGCCGGGGCCACGGCCTCCATGGCGGCGCACATCATGTCGGGCCCGCCGCTAGCGTGGACCGTCGTCATGAAAGGGGCGAGGGGCAGGAGGGCACGCAATCCTCCGGCCACGGTCGCCGGGATGTCATTCAGCTTGAGATCAAGAAAGATCCGGGCCTCTTCGCCGGCGACCGCCTGGATACCTGACACGCCGTGGGCATAGAAGAACTCCATGCCGAACTTGAAGGCCCCGACATGGCCCTCCAGGCAGGAGACGAGTGACGACGCCCTTTCCGTGCAGGTGGTGTCGATGGCACAGACAAGGCGTTTCCTGGGGTCAGCCGTTTGCACCCTACCCTCCGCCGCGTTGTCGTGGGACGAGTGTCTTGTAGGGCGCCCGGGACAGCAGCGCAAGACGGGTCCGCAGGCCGGCCCTGTCAGTCGCCGGCAGCCTTCGCCAGCAACCAGCGCGCGGTGCCGAGATCGAGGTGTCCGCCACCCGAGTTCTTGAAGAGCGTGATGTCGTCCGCATTCCGTCTGCCGCCGACCGTCCCCCGCGACAGATCGAAGAGATCACCGGCAACGTCATCCTCGGTGATGATGCCGGCCTCCAGCGGCTGCGAGATGTCGCCGACGCGATGCAGCGTGAACATGCGGGAATCCATGTAGATCCTGGCACGCCGCACGCAGTCGTCGTCGCTTTCGCGCATGTGTGTCTGGTAGCTTCCGACAAGGTCGAGATGGGCGCCCCTGGCGAGCCAGGCGCCACGGATCAGGGGCTCGGTGGCCATGGTGGCACAGCTGATGACGTCGGCCTTTCGCGCCGCCTCCTCGAGGTCGTCGGTCGCCTCGACCGTGAGGGAGTCGATGGCAAGACGCCGGGCCAGGGACTCGGCCCGTTCCGGTGTGCGGTTCCAGATGCGGGCCACTTCCAGGGAAGGGCGTACGGCCTTCATGGCCATGATGAGGTGCGGCGCCATGGCGCCGGCCCCCACCATGAGCATGGTGCGGACATCCTCGCGGGCAAGAAAGCTGGCGCCCGTGGCCGAATCGGCGGCTGTCTTGCGCAGTGTCAGTGCGATACCGTCGATGAGGGCGAGCGGTTTGCCGTCCTTGCCATCGAAGAGCGCATAGACTCCCTGCACCGATGGCAGCCCCGTACCCGTGTACTCGTTGTCGGGAAACACCGTGACGAGCTTGATTCCCACCGCTTCGTCGCGCTGCCAGGCGGGAAGGGCCAGAAACACGTTGTCGGTCCCCGACGGCCCCGGCTGTGAGAGATGGATGTCGCGCACCTCGTCGACGTCCTCGAGGTGAAAGCGCTTGAACCCCTCGACGAGCGCGGCGTAGTCCGCCAGTTCATGGACTTCCCTGCCGGTGATGAAGCGGACCATCGCCGGGTGTCCGTTCAGACGGTCACCGGAGGCGAGCCCTGAGGTTGCCGGTCGAGTTCCGACTTCAGCGCGTCGCGCTCCCGGGTCACCGAGGCAAGGCTTGTTTCGAGATGCTTCACGCGGCGCTTGCGCTCACCCGACAACCGGCGGGACGGATGGCCGCGCATCCATACGAAGAGTCCGCCGAAGAGGGCCCCGACGACAAACGACGCGAGGACGACAAGGAAGACGGGAGCCGTCACGATCCGCGGATAGGGGAACAGGGAAACCTCCATCTCCGTACGGTTGGCCAGCACGAAGACGACAATGGCGAGAGCGAGAAGGGCGCCAGTAATCCCGACAACGAGCATGAGGGGATTGCGCATGGCGGCTGGTTCAGTCCTGCGCGCCCCTTGAGTTGAGGCGGTCGCGCAGGGGCTTGCCGGTCTTGAAGAAGGGCGCGCGCTTGGCCTTCACGTCGACTTTCTCGCCGGTTCGCGGATTGCGCCCGACTCGTGCCCGTCTCTCTCGGGCCGCAAACGAGCCGAAACCACGCAGTTCGACGCGCCGTCCGGACTCCAGCGACCGGGCGATTTCATCGAAGATCGTGACGACGAGGCTCTCCGCCTCGTACATCTTGAGATAGGGATAACGCGCGGCAACGAGCGCGATGAGGTCAGATCTCGTCATCAAGGGTGTCCTGTATTCCGGCCACAGAGTCTGGTGCCGGTATCATTCGACTGTCAACGATCTCCATGGGGCGGGCGCTCGTCAGGCGCCCGCCCCATGAGGCAGGGACTCAGGCTGTCGGATCCGTGAACCACCAGCGTTCCATCAGGCGGCCTCCGTCGAGGCCCCAGTTGCTGCCGATGTTGGGTCCGTGGGACAGCGCCGTCGACGCGGCGTCCACGTTGTTGGCATAGGCCATCACCATGGCTCCGCCTTCCATGGCCACGATCTGCTGCATTTCGCGGTACATCTCGCGGCGCAGCGGCTCGTCGAGCTCGGCGCGGGCCGCGATCAGCAGCTCGTTGAACCGATCGTGCTTCCAGAAGGTGTCGTTCCAGGGCGCATCCGCCGAATAGGCGGTGGAGAACATCCAGTCCTCGGTGGGACGGCCTCCCCAATAGCAGGTGCACCAGGCCTTGTTCATCCAGACATCGGCCCAGTAGCCGTCGGCCGACTCGCGCACGACCTCGATCGTGATGCCGGCCGGCGCCGCGTGCTCCCTGTAGAGGACGGCCGTGTCGACGGCGCCGACGAAGGCCGCCTCGGATGTCGACAGCTCCACGGTGAGACTGTCGAGGCCGGACTGCTTGAGATACCACTTCGCCTTGTCGAGATCATAGGTGGCATGCTCGATGTCATCGGCGAAATAGCGGTTGGCCGGGGTGATCGGAGAATCCTGACCGACCAGTCCGTAGCCGCGCAGCACCTTGTCGACGATGTCCTGGCGATCCATGGCATGCTTGAGCGCGAGGCGGACATTGTTGTCATCGAACGGCGCCATGTCCGTGCGCATGGGCAGGGTGTAGTGCAGCGTGCCCGTGGCCTCGACAAGATCGACGGCAGGATGCTGCGCCAGAAGGTGCGCCGTCTTGGTGTCGACACGGTCGATGACGTCGACCTGACCCGACATGATGGCGTTCTGACGCGAGGCCGGGTCGGCGATGGTCGTCATCTCGACGGCGTCGAACCAGCCGTAGCCGGTCTTCCAGTAGTTCGCATGGCGCTCGAGGACGGCGCGTACGCCGGGTTCGAACTCGACAATCCGGTAGCTGCCACAGCCGGTGCCGGACAGTGGATCGGCAATGTTCCCCTCACCGTCGCTTGGCTGAATGCCAAGATGATAGTCACTCATGATGTAGGGGTAGTCGGCATTGCCTTCCGTGAGCTCGATGACGACCGAATCGCCGTCGACGCGCATGTCCGCGACCTGCTCGAACAGGCTCGATACCGCCGAGACCGAATCCTCGCCGCGGTGGTAGTTGAGGCTGGCGACGATGTCGTCGGGCGTGACGGTCTTGCCGTTGTGGAACTCGACGCCCTGGCGAATCCTGAATGTCCAGGTCTTGGCATCGGGTGTGGCGTCCCACTCCGCGGCCAGTTCGGGTGCGAGCTGGTTGGTTTCGTCGACGGCCGTGAGATAGTTGAAGAGACCGCCCATGCCCATGTTCGACACGAAACCGTTCTCGAACGTCGCCGGATCAAGGGAATCAGTCGTCGAACCGTGGCCAAGGCCGATTCTCAGCGTACCGCCGCGTTGCGGTTCGGACGCCTTCGCCGCGCCGGCTCCCAGCAGGGACGGACCGGCAAAGGCAGCCGCTCCGGCCCCAACCGCACCACCCAGCACGGTGCGCCGTGACGCGCCTTTCCTGTGCACTTTCTTTTCCATGTCTCCCTGTGACCTCCCGTGGTCTTTCCAGTTTTGAACCACTGGCATAGCGCCAGACTGTATCACCATGATGACAGATTGCCCGGGTTCTTTCCACACGGGGATTCGGCTCCGTCGAGGTGTCGTTGGGTCGTGTCCGTGGGCCAGGCCGTGAATGCCCACAGACACCTCATCCATGTTCTGCGGCATCCTTGAAATCGCCTTTCAGGGATCGGCTGCATCCATTCGACACACGTCATGATCAAGGCCGGCACCACCCGTTCGGTTTGCCGGACCGCGAGCGAAGCAGCGCAGGTGATTCAGTATCTGCCCCTTGACCCGGATCTCGTCGTCGGCAGCCAGTCGAAACGGCTCAGGACTTTCCCCCGAAGTTCCGTTGTTCGTGACGACCCTGTCTAGCCCGGCAACGGCGTTCTCCGTCATGTGCCCGAGACCGGCACGCCGTCCCGGTGTGAAGGAGTGATGGGATGACAGTTCGATGTGCTTCCGGAATTGTTCGATTTCCCGCATTCCCCGGGCCGGGGCGGGTGCAGACTTCAGATAGGCTTCAGGGGAATGTCGTCCGGCGGGCCGGAGATTGGGTGGGAAACTGGTGGAGCCGAGGGGAATCGAACCCCTGACCTCTTGAATGCCATTCAAGCGCTCTCCCGTCTGAGCTACGGCCCCTGAATTTGGAATCGGTATTCCTGCAACCTATGGACAGGCGGCCACGGGTGCAAGACCGGCATCTCCTCAATCCTCGATCTCGGGATCCTCCTCGCCCTCGACATCGTCATCGGTCTCGAGGGTTACATCCGTAGCATCATCGTCATCGCGGACAGGATCATCCTCCGGCGCGTCGGGCGGCGGATCGCCACCATCCAGGGCGATGATCGTCCCGCATTGGGGGCAGTACGGAAGAGACCGGTTGAAATCGTAGAACTTGGCCGGGCAAGCCGTGCAGCTATGCTTGGTGCCCCATTCGGCCTTGGGCATGGTGTCGATCCCCGATCGCAGTGATCATTCAAGGCGGCAAGCCGGATATAGACTCAGTGCTGATCTGTCAAAGGGAAGGTTGCGCATGGCGTGGTCCGGATTGACGATGGGCACGTGCCCATCGATACCGGGTGCCGGAGAAAGATGTCATGAACCACCCGACTCGGGCAGTGATCGCCCGTCCCCTGGCCCCGTTCACGGGCACTGCGCGCGTTCCCGGAGACAAGTCCATCTCGCACAGGACGCTCATTCTCGGGGCACTGACGGTCGGCGAAACCACGGTCGAGGGACTGCTCGAGGGCGATGATGTCCTGGCGACAGCTTCGGCGTTGCGACTGATGGGTGCCCATGTCGAACGCGATGCGTGCGGCGTGTGGCGTATCAACGGGTGCGGCGTTTCGGGGCTGAAGGAAGCTGATGATGTTCTCGATCTGGGGAATGCCGGCACCGGTGTGCGACTGCTGTGCGGGGTTGCGGCGGGACACCCCTTCACCACGTTCCTGTCTGGCGACAGGTCGCTTTCGCGCCGGCCCATGGGTCGTGTCATCGAGCCCCTGGAGGAAATGGGAGCCCGGTTTCTCGGCCGCAGTGGTGGCCGCCTGCCTCTTGCCGTGACAGGCGGCGATCCCCTGTTGCCTCTTCATCATGAACTCCGGGTGCCGTCGGCGCAGGTCAAGTCGGCGGTGCTGCTGGCGGGCCTTCATGCACCGGGAACCACCACGGTGGTCGAGAGGACGCCGCTTCGCGATCACACCGAGCGTCTGTTGCGCGCCTTCGGGGCCTCCCTCGAGATCGTGCCTGGCGAGAACGGCCGGCGGTCGATCAGCATCGCCGGACATCCGGAACTTGTGCCCGTGGACGTCCATGTTCCGGGAGATCCTTCATCGGCCGCCTTCCTCGTCGGCCTCGGCGCAGCGCTGCCCGGTGCGACGCTGACCGTCAGGCATGTCGGCATCAATCCGACACGGACAGGGTTCTTCGAGACCCTGAAAGACATGGGGGCGAATCTGACCTTCACCGATTGCCGCGAAATGGCGGGCGAGCCCGTGGCCGACATCACCGTCGAGGGTACGGTTCTCAAGGGTATCGAGGTGCCTGCGGAGCGGGCTCCCTCCATGATCGACGAATACCCTGTACTGGCAGTCATTGCGGCGACGGCCGAGGGTCCCACGGTCATGCGGGGCCTCGGCGAACTCCGGGTCAAGGAAAGCGACCGACTCGCCTCCGCTGCCGCCGGTCTTGAGGCCAATGGCGTCAGGGTTGACGAGGAGAGGACCGGGCTGGTGGTGCATGGCGTGGCCGGCCGGCCTCCGGGGGGAGGCTGCGTCACCGTCGACCTCGATCACCGGATTGCCATGGCCTTCCTTGTGATGGGACTCCTGTCGCGTGACGGCGTGGCGATCGACGATGCCGGCGCCATGGACACCAGTTTTCCGGGATTCACCCGTCTCCTCGAGGGGCTGGGCGCGGAGTTTGGCGAATGGACGGGGTGATCGTGATCGCCGTCGATGGACCTGTCGCCGCCGGCAAGGGAACACTCGCGCGCGAACTGGCGGCACGCACAGGCTTGCGTCATCTCGACAGCGGCATGATCTACCGGGCCGTGGCCGCCCTCGTTCTCGAGGCCGGTGATGATTCCGGAGACGGGCGGGCGTGCAGGCGAAGGGCGGAGCGTCTGGTCGTGGCGGATCTCGAGCGTCCGGGACTGCGTGATCAGAAGATCGGTTCCATGGCCTCGCGCGTCGCTGCCCACCGCGACGTGCGTGAAGCTCTGGTGGGGTTCCAGCGCCGCTTCGGCAGGACGCCGCCCGGGGCGGTCATCGACGGGCGCGACATCGGCACAGTTGTCTTTCCCGATGCTGATGTGAAGTTCTTCGTCACGGCGCATGTCCGGGCGCGGGCCGCAAGGCGTCACCGGGAACTGGTCTCCATGGGCGAGACGGCCGACTTTGGCAATGTGCTGCAGGAACTCTCCGAAAGGGACCGCCGCGACAGTGAGCGGGCCTGGGCGCCATTGCGCAAGGCTGACGACGCTGTCGTCATCGACACCACCAAGCTTGATGCCGCGGCGGCGGCGGAAAAGGCGCTCGACATCGTCCGCCATCGCCTTGGTGCCGCGTCCGTTTTGAGTTGAAGATGGCTCCGGCTGACGCTATATGGACGCCGCCACATGCGGCTCGACCGGTGTGGCGGCCTCCGTCTCGCTGCGGCGAAATCCCACAACGGAGGCACAGGAAGCGCACGCACCAGCTTCCGGAAATCCAAGGAAAAACAGCACCATGACGAACGACTCGAGCACGGCGCCCGACGCGCCCGCCTCCACCACGCCCCAAGGGGAAGAGAACTTTGCGGATCTCTTCAACGAGTTCCTTGAACGCGTCAACATCGTCGAAGGAGCGGTCACGAGCGGAACTGTTCTCGACATTCAGGGCGACCTGGTGCTGATCGATGTCGGACTCAAGGCCGAAGGACGGGTGCCGCTTCGCGAATTCAACACGGCCGGAGGCGAGCCTTCCGTGGCCGTCGGCGACAAGGTCGAGGTCTTCGTCGAGCGTCTGGAGAACAACCAGGGCGAAACGGTTCTTTCCCGGGAAAAGGCCCAGCGCGAGGAAGTCTGGAACCAGCTCGAGGCGGCCTTCGCGACCGGCGACCGCGTCAAGGGATACATCTACCAGCGGGTCAAGGGCGGCTTCACCATCAATCTCGGCGGCGCCTTCGCCTTTCTCCCCGGCAGCCAGATCGACATCCGCCCGGTTCGCGACGTGACACCGCTCATGGGCGAGGAGCACGAATTCCGCATCCTCAAGATGGACCGCAGGCGCAGCAACATCGTGGTGTCCCGGCGTTCGGTTCTTGAGGATGAGCGAGCCGACCAGCGCGCCGAACTGATCGCCGGTCTCGCCGAAGGCCAGGTGCTCGAGGGCGTGGTCAAGAACATCACTGACTACGGCGCCTTCGTCGATCTCGGGGGACTCGACGGGCTGCTTCACGTGACGGACATGTCCTGGCGGCGCATCAATCACCCCACCGAGGCCGTCGCCATCGGCCAGACCGTGCGCGTCCAGGTGATTCGCTTCAACCCGGAAAACCAGCGCATTTCACTGGGCATGAAGCAGCTGGAGACGGATCCCTGGGAGGGCGTGGGCGCCAAGTACCCGGTCGGCACCAGGTTCACGGGGCGCATCACCAACATCACGGACTACGGCGCCTTCGTGGAGCTTGAACCCGGTGTCGAGGGCCTCGTCCACGTCTCGGAAATGAGCTGGACCCGCAAGAACGTTCATCCCGGTAAGATCGCCTCGACCAGCCAGGAGGTCGAGGTCGAGATTCTTGATGTGGATGCCGGCAAGCGCCGCATCAGCCTTGGCATCAAGCAGACCCAGAGCAATCCCTGGGAGATCTTCCTGCTCGAACACCCGGTCGGCAGCGAAGTCGAGGGCGAGGTGCGCAACATCACCGAGTTCGGTCTCTTCATCAACATCGGCGGCGACCTCGACGGCATGGTTCACATGTCCGATCTTTCCTGGCAGCAGAACGCCGACGAGGAGATCGCAAAGTACCACAAGGGCGATCTGGTCAAGGCCAAGGTTCTCGACGTCGATGTCGACAAGGAACGCATCAGTCTCGGGATCAAGCAGCTCGAACCCGACCCCTATGCCGATGCCATGGGTGGCATTTCGCGTGGATCCGTCGTCACCTGCACGGTGGCCCGAGTGGTGGACGGTGGTGTCGAGGTGCTGATCAACGGAGTCGTTCCGGGCATGGTTCGCAAGGCCGAGCTGGCCCGCGACCGCAGCGATCAGCGACCGGACCGCTTTGCGCCCGGAGACAGGCTGGATGCCAAGGTGACCAACGTCGACAAGGCGTCCCGCCGTGTCTCCCTTTCCGTCAAGGCCCTGGAAATCGAGGAAGAAAGGAAGGCGATGGAGGCGTACGGTTCAACGGACAGCGGCGCCACCCTGGGTGATATCCTTGGTGCGGCCCTGTCGGCCCGCAATGCAGACACCGACAACGGCGAGGAAGTCCAGGCCAGCGAAGAAGCCCCGGCCGGCGGAGAAGTCCAGGCCAGCGAGGAAGCGCAGGCCAGCGAGGAAGCCCAGGCCAACGAGGAAGCCCAGGCCGGTGAGGAAGGCCAAGCCGGCGAGGAAGCGCAGGCCAGCGAGGAAGCCCAGGCCGGTGAGGAAGGCCAGGCCAGCGAGGATGACAAGGAGTCCGGATCCTGAGCCAGACTGCCGCTACCAGCCAAAGGTCCATCGTTTCGAGGCTCCTTGAGGGGCCTCCCCTGGTGATGGACGGAGCCACGGGCTCGGAACTCCAGCGGCGCGGCGTCTATCTCTCATACGGGGTCAGCAGTGCTGGCGTGCTCGGTTCATGGTCGGCGACGGCCATGCGGGACGCACCCGACGTCGTGCGCGCTGTGCACGAGGACTATCTTGCCATCGGATGCGACATCATCATCACGAACAGCTTCTGGACGAATACAGTCAAGCTGGGACTGGTGGGTCTCGAGGACAGAGCGGAGGTCTACACGCGCCTCGCCGGTGATATCGCGGTCGAGGCACGGGACCGGCTCAGCCCCGGTGCCTGGGTTGCCGGCGGCATGGCTCCACCCCACGGCGGCATGCCCGGGGTTCCGGTTGACCGCGATGACCTGCCCCGGGAATTCGCCATGCAGGCACGCCATCTTGCGGCCGCCGGTGTGGACCTGATCCTTGTCGAGTATGTCGGCTGGATCGAGGACTGCGTCAATGCCGTGGATGCTGTCAGCAGCACCGGACTGCCGGTGATGCTGGGCCTGCGCCACGTGACCATGAACGGCACCATGCAGCATGGCGAGAGCTTTTCCGACCTCGTCGCGGAACTCGGCAACCGCGATGTCTGCGCGATCCTGCTCATGTGTTCGTTGCCCGAAGAGATTGACGCCTCGCTCCCCGGTTTGCTGAAAGCGTTCGACGGACCCGTCGGGGCCTATCCCAACATCGGGTACGAGTTTTCCGACGAGGACGTCGCTGCAGGGGGCCACTTTCACAGCCTCGACACCACAAGCTGCACCCCCGAACGCCTTGCCGCCCACGCACGAGGCTGGCTTGACGCCGGTGCACGCATCGTCGGCGGCTGCTGCGCCACCACGCCCGATCACATCCAGGCGATCCGCGATCTCGTTCCCCGGTGAGTCGTGGCGCCGGCCTCTTGGGCTCAGGCTGCCGCGAAGGGTTCGACCCCGTGGCGCTCAAGGAGTGCCGCCATGGCCGGACGTGACTGGATGCGCCTGACGATGGCGCCGACGTGCTTCTCGCGTGCGGTCATGACGTGACAGTCCCAGTGCATCGTAGCCTGGACGAGAAGAAGAATGTCGGCTGTCGAGAAGCGTTCCCCGACCAGCCATGTCCGGCCGGCCACGCTGGAATCGATCTGCCGCCACAGGTCATCGGCATTGCGCCGCGCGGCCTGGCGCACGCCATCGCCGCCGTCCGGTGCCGTCGTGTACCAGTCCGCGTGGTACTCATTGGCCACCGTAGGGTGAACCACGGAGCCCAGCCAGACCATCCACTGGTACCACCACGCCCGCTCCCGGCTCCCGGGCGACGGGGCAAGGCCCGCCTCCTCGTGCCTGTCGGCAAGGTGCATGGCGATGGCGGAGCCCTCGTAGATGACGAGGTCGCCGTCGACGAGCGTCGGAACCAGGCCGTCAGGACGGAGTTCGAGATACGCCGGATCCGTTGAGCGTCCGTCGGGAAGCGTCACCGTCTCGAAGGGAACGCCGATCTCGTCGAGCGTGCCTTCGGGGACCATGGACATGGTGAAGGGTTTGCCATAGAGGCGGTACATTTGAATATCTCCTGTTCGTCCGGAGGACCCAGACCTTGCCGATCATTGATGCCAATGGAACCGGGATTTACGTCGAATGTCACGGAGATCCTGTCGGCACGCCCATTCTGCTCGTCAGGGGCCTTGGATCCCAGATCATTCACTGGCCCGATGCGATGATCGGCTGTTTCGTGGACCACGGCATGCGCGTCATCGTGCCCGACAACCGTGACGCCGGATTGTCGCAGAAGTTCGATGAACTCGAAACGATCCCTGCCGACGAGGCCCTTCGTCGCGAGGCCGGGGGCCTTCCCGTCGAGGCGCCCTACTCCATCGGGGACATCGCCTCTGATCATGTCGGTGTCCTTGATCACTTCGGCATTGCCCGTGCCCACATCCTCGGTGTTTCCATGGGCGGCATGATCGTGCAGACCATGGCCGTCACACACCCCGAGAGGGTGATCACCATGACCTCGGTCATGTCGTCGTCCGGCAATCCGGAACTTCCGCAAATGGCGCCCGAGGTGCAGCGCCTGCTGCTCGCCTCTCCTGACGATCCCGATGACCGTGACTCGGTCATCGACTTCACGCTCGCCTGTGACCGGGTCTGGGGGAGTCCAGGGTATCCCTTCGACGAGAATGAGAGAGCGAACCTCATCGGCCGGGCGTTCGACCGCTGCTACACGCCTTCGGGAGTTCTGCGTCAGTATCTCGCCGTGCGCCAGGACGGCTCACGGGTCGAGCGCCTGCGGACGATAGGCGTCCCGAGCCTGGTCATCCACGGCACCGATGACACGCTGCTGTCGATTGAACACGGGCGCGATACCGCGGCCAACATTCCCGGTTGCGTCATCATCGAGATCCCCGGAATGGGCCATGATCTTGAAGGCGAACTCGGCCCGATGATCGCCGGATTCACGGCGCATCACGCGCGGACAATGGGGGAGTGACTGATCAGGTGGTGCCCAGGGGCGGAATCGAACCACCGACACCATGATTTTCAGTCATGTGCTCTACCAACTGAGCTACCTGGGCACCTTCGGGGGCGTCTTCATAGAGAATTCACCGGGCGTTGTCCATCACGTTCACCCGTCCCCCTGATGCGTTTCGGCGTCGAAGGGGTCCTCTGGCTCGCCTTCGATCACGTAGGGCGGAGCAGCGCCGATCCAGTGCGCCAGGTCCTTCATGCTGCAGCGCCGGGAGCAGAACGGTGCATGGCGTGCGTTCGTCGGCCTGGCGCACACGGGACATCGCCGGTCGGTCATGACGCGGGTGCCAGGCCATGGCCGGCAAGCAGCCCCGCCGTCTCGTAGAGGCCAAGTCCGACGACATTGCTGTAGGAGCCGTTCAGCCGGCGCACGAAGACCGCCGCGCTTCCCTGGATGGCGTAGGCTCCGGCCTTGCCATGCCAGTCACCGCCGGCGAGATAGGAATCGATTTCCTGGACCGACAGACGCTTGAAGGCGACGCGGGTGACGACAAGGCGTGAACGTGTGGCGCCGGAGACGAAGAGACAGATCCCGCCGTACACCATGTGACTGCGACCGGACAGCCGCTCGAGACACAGCCGAGCCTCCTCGGCGTCCGCCGGTTTGGGCAGGATGCGCCGGCCGCAGGCCACCACTGTATCGGCGGCGAGGATTGCGGCGCCGGGACGCAGACGGGCGACGGCGAGAGCCTTCTCCCGGGAAAGGCGGGCCGCCAGCTGCCGCGGCAGTTCTCCCCTGCGCGGCGCCTCCGGGATATCGGCCGGTACGGTCTCGTCTGGAACCACACCGATCTGTGCCAGGAGTTCAAGGCGGCGAGGCGAGGCCGAGGCCAGAATGAAGGGCATGGCAGGACGCCTGGTCGATGTTGTCACGTCTTCAGATGGCCGACAGCGAGGTCGGGGGAAAGCGCTCGCCGATGCGCTGTCGTATGTGGTCGCGCACGCCCCGGAAGGCATCGAGGATCATGTCCCTGTTACCCTCGATGGCAGCCGGATCGAATGTCATCCAGTACTCCACGTCAAGTGCGGCATAGCGGGTGAGTTCGACAGCGCGGTGCTGCGCCTCGGGCGACATGGTGACCACCAGGTCGAAACTCTCGGCGCCGTCATCGATGTCGTCGAAGGTCTTGGGCCGGTGGCCGGACATGTCGATGCCGATTTCCGCCATGACCTCGATCATGAAGGGATTGGCGTCCCCGGTCGGGCGCACACCGACCGAATCGATGAAGATGCTGTGACCATAGAGGCTTTTCATGAGTCCTTCGGCCATGGGGGATCGCACGGCATTGTAGTTGCATGCGAAGAGCACGGCACCCGGCATATCGGCCATGCCGTCAGCTCCGGATATGAAGCACGCAGAGCAGGGTGAAGAGCCGTCTCGAAGTCTCCATGTCGATCGTCACGCGCTTGTCGAGGGTTTCGCGCAGCAGTGTTGCGCCCTCGTCGTGGAGACTGCGGCGCCCCATGTCGAGCGCTTCGATACGCGATGGAGGCGCACTCTTGATCGCCTCGAAATAGCTCTCGCACACCGTGAAATAGTCCTTCACGATCCGCCGAAAGGACTTGATCGGCATGGTGACTTCTCCAAGGGGCCGGTCCTTCTCGTCACCAATTCCGAACACCAGGCTGCGGCCGTCCCTGACCGCAAGACACACGCGATAGGGTCCAGGTGGCAGACCCTCCGGCTCGAAGTGATTGGACTCCAGGAGATCGTAGATGGCCACGGCCATCTCGTGTTCGACCTCGGCGCTGCGCCGCACCACCAACCGGTCATCGAGCTGGATATCGCTGATCCGGAAGCGGATGTCGCCGTTCCCGGTCGTCATGACCGGAACAGGACGAAGGTCAGGGGCGCCATCCGGTTCTGTGGCATGTCACGGTCATGCACCATCATGGCTCACACTATCGGCAGTTCCGCCGCCGGTTCAATCGGTCCGCCCGGCTTGCAAGTTCCGGAATGCCGCGCAATTGTGATGCCATGTCGGCAGTGGCGGACAAGCTCTCCCATGTGGTGGGTAACTCTCATCCGCCGCTTCGGCATGTGACAATTTCGGCCCTGCTGCACGAGATGGCCCGGCGATATGCGCCATGACGGTCATCGACTGATGTACAGCGATCTCGTCGGCGAGGTCGACGCCATTGCCACGGGCTTTTTCGACCTCGGCATTCGGTCGTCAGGCTGTCCCGAAGGGAGCTGCCGACCGACTCGCCCGGCACGCGTGTATGCGCGTGCTTCACGGACTTTCCGGCAGCCGGAAGAGTGCGCCATGGCGTCGGCACCAGCCTTGAGGGTAGTCTATGGACCTTGAAGACAGGCCAATCCATCATGACCGGGACATGTGAATTCTGACCTGGTGAATCGGGTGGCGCCCATCACGTGTCCAATCAGCCGGAGGACCCTACAGCATGGCCGGTCGAAAGCCTTCTGCCATGAACCAGTACCTGTTTCACGACCTTGCGGCAGCCCACCGGACTCTCCATGCACGACTCAATGACAGGTTGAAATCCCTCGGCTTGCAGGTGGAATCCTGGCGAGTCCTGGAAACGCTGAGTTCACACGACGGATTTACGATGGGGGACCTTGCAGACATCGTGCTGATGAATCCGCCGACATTGACCAAGCTGGTCGACCGCATGGTGTCGAATGGCCTGGTGCAGCGGACCCTCTCGGCGGAAGACCAAAGGCGTGTTCACCTGGTCCTCACCGATGCTGGGACGGACCTCGTAGCCAAGGTCAGGTGCCATGCCGAGGAACAGGACCGGGACATTGTCGAACGCCTCGGCGAGGAAAGTGCGCAGGTTCTGCGCGAAGCCCTGCGTTCCCTGGTCTGATCATGATATCGCTGCCACCCCGACGGGATTCTATGGCAGGTCGGGTTCTTCCATCCGGATACCTGACGGTGCCGCGCCGCGCCGGTCCGGAGTGGTTGTGGGACACCTCTCCCTTCCACCGTTCCTCGCCGGCGTTCCGGGTCGGTCTCCTGGTGCCGCGATGCGGAGCAGCCGGACTATGGGGCCCTTCGTCGATCGCCAGCGCCGAGGTCGCCGTCAGCGAACTCAACAGGAAAGATGGAATTGGCAGGCAGGAGGTTGAACTCGTCGTCATCGATTCGGCGGAAGAAGCGCCGACCCCGGCCGAACACATCGTTGACGCAATGATGGCGAGCCACGCGCTCGATGCCATCGTCGGCATGCACATCAGTTCCGTGCGCCAACGGCTGACCAGGATCGTGAAAGGGCAGATTCCCTATGTCTATACGCCTCTCTACGAGGGCGGCGAGAACGGAGTGGGCGTGTTCGCGATCGGCGATACGCCTCCGCAGCAACTCGGACCGGCAATCACCTGGCTTCACGAAAGCAGACGGCTTGAGAACTGGGCCCTGATCGGCAACGACTACGTGTGGCCCAGGGCCTCCCATCGCTATGCAAAGGCAAGGCTGGCGGCCATGGGTGCGAAACTGGCCTGCGAGCGCTACATCCCCTTCGCATCGAGCAATCTCGCACGGGAAGTCGAGATGATCGCGGGTTCGGGTGCGGACGCCGTGCTGGTATCGCTGGTGGGTCAGGACGCCGTGGACTTCAACAGGATCTTCGGTGCCATGGAACTCGACCG
>JAJEBJ010000235.1 GCA_022822575.1 Alphaproteobacteria bacterium
GGCCAGACCGAGGATGTTGACCCCCCTTGTCATGGTCCGGCAGGACGCTGGCATCGGCGGTCATCAGGGCGGCGATGAGGGAGCGTTCCGGTGACGAAGGGTGTCGATAGCGACGGTGCCAGATCAGACTTCTGAGGGGCATCAGCGTGGAAGATCCCCCAGTCAGTCACGATCAAGGGGAACATCGCCTCACCTTTCACCGCGACGACTGGTCCGTGGCCGTCACCTTGATCGCCGAACGCACGGCCACGCGCACCATGTCCCGGCCGCAGGGCCGCTTCGAGATCACTTTGAATGACGAAACACTCCGGTCTGCGCACGGTCGCCTGACATCCCGCACATCCTCCTGAACGGTGTTCGTTCAGTCCATGGGGAAGCGTATGACTATACCTCCCATCACGTCGCCAACCTTGAAATCTGTGCGCCGCGCGTCTTCGTGGTTGTTGTGACACATGACACAGGCCTCGGCGACGGCATAGTCGGGATAGACGGCAGCAAAATAGTGCTCCCCTCCCAGTTCCTCTTCGCCGTAGAAGGTCTCTCCGGGATTGGCGGCAACATACTCCAGGCCTTCCCGCTCCAGATCGGTCCCGGGTCCATTCATGGCGTTGACCGGATCGAGCGACAGGAGCGCATATGAAAAGGACTCCGTCTCTTCCATCACCTTCTCGGCGCCAAACCGGAACATCTGCGCCGGCAAAGGCAGCGCCATGTTGTCCTGGAAGTGCTCCGAGGCGGTGATGATCTTGTCGTCCACGGTCAGGCGCTGGATCACCATCTTCGTGTAGACTGCGCGGTCTGCGGACATCACCTGGTAGAGCATGTCCGCGACGTCAGGATAGGAAACTCCGTTTTCCGCCACCGCCGCTGTCGCCAGAGTCATGGCGGCACCCAGCATCATGGCATTGCGCCTGCGACACTGAAGCTTCATGCCGATTCTCCCCTTCGAACGTGTCAGGAACCATTATCCTCCATCGCCGATACCGCGTGGCGCACCGCCCATTCAATGCTCGGAACATGGATGGCCGGACGGCCCGTGAAGTTGGCCGCCACGAGGTCGGGGTCCGCCAGGGCATCAACGGTAAATCCAAGCCCGTGGCAGTCGAGGCAGACGGTCCGGATCATCTTCTCACTGGGCCTCAGCGTATCATTCTGGTTGTGGTTGATCATCACTTGGTCACGAAACTCGACAGCCGGCATGTGACAGGTCGCGCACGTCACCCCCGTGCCGGGCGCCGTCGCGCCGGAGAGCTCCGCCAGCCACAGATCGTGGTGAGGGCTGCCGACAAATGCCTGTGTATGGGAATCGTCGTGACAGGTGAGGCAGGACTCCACTGCGGCAAACGCGACATCCACCGAATGTGGCTGATGACATGAGTTGCAATCCAGAACCCGGTGGGCGGCTTCGAAACGCATGGGTATCCGTGCTTCGGCAACGGTCATGATGGCAGGGTAAGCCGGATCGGCCAGCCAGGCGGCAAGTGTCTCCGACAGGTCGCCGCCCGCCAGACTACGGGGTGCGGCAACGAGAGGATGCTGGCGCATCCCGTGCCGGCCGCGCACAAAGGTATTCGCCTGTTTATCATGGCAATTGGCGCACACGCCGGTCGAGGGTGCAGCGATCCAGTTTGCCTCAACATCTGCGAGTGATGTATCGTTTCGCGCGTCCGGCGCATGGCAGGCAGAACAGTTCACCCCTGCACTGGCGTGCTCCGACTCGGCCCACTGATCGGCGATGCCCCGGTCGGCCATCGCTTCAGGAGGAGCGACAGCCTCGGACTGCTCATGATCCCTGCGAAGATTCGGGGAGCGCAGAATGGCGGCGAGCGCATGTATTGGGTTGGTCGCCAGCCAGGGCTCGTCGGCATGCGCGACCAGGAAATCGGAATAGAGCGCCCGGTTGTCATGGTAGTTGTGACACCCTGATGTTGCGCAGCTTGCAAAGTCGAGACCGGCGTGGCTTGGCCGCAGCATGCGCACGTCCCGGTCGCCTTCGGAATGACAGGCCACACAGAAATCCATGGCCACGGTGACGGCGCCCTTGCGGGTGATCTCGGGGCGGTGCTCTGCGTGGCAGGTCGTGCACAACCGCGCATCGAGTGCTTCCCGCAGGAAGGTCATTCTGGGATTGCGGAACTTTGCGGGCGGATGGCTGTCCCGCGCCACGTCAAGTTCGACCTCGTGGCAACCGAGGCAGGCCTTGTTCAGTGCCTTGCTGGCCGCCCTGGTGCTGCTGAAAGGAGGTGCGGCATGACAGGTCTCACATGCCATCTCGATCTGGTGATGGGCATCGCTGGTGGCGCCGATCAGAAACAGTGTGCGATCACCTCCCATCACCATCACAACGACGGCGAGAATGACGGCAACAAGGCTCGCCCCGACCCAGACACCCCTGAATACCGGATGACGCCACACGGAGCAGCCCGCCCTGATCTGGTGCAAGGGTGGAAGGCCATCCCGTTCCGCAAACCGGGAGGCCATATCCGCACGGTTCACATCGTACACGGAGCCATACGATGCGGAAACAAGATGGATGACGTCGTGAGGCGATCCCACATCATCTGTGAACTCCGAAGAAAGGTCTGATGTCCAGCCGGTTGCCGTCGCTCAAATCCTTCCCCGCCTCTTGCGGGGATGGTTCAGCCGACAGCCACGTTGGTCACGCCTTCTCCGAATCCCCGCTCCCGCCCCTCGTGGGAGTGATTAACGCTCGTCGACAATACGAGGAAACGAAGATCAATCTTCCTCGAGGAATTGTCTTCGCCTATGGCAACATGGCACTTTGTCACCGAACCATTAGCGCTCCTTCCTCATTGACCTCATTGAGAGTACCCAATGTCGAAGTGACCGATCGCTGATGGAAACTGCACGATTCGCAACGTCTTGTGTGGAGTGCGGACTTGAATGTCCCGAACAACACGGAACGCCAGAAACTCAGCCTCGTCAGTAACATGGTGTTGTCCGTCGAGCCCGAAGAACACTTCGGGACGGGCATGTCATGGATGACGATAGCGATCGGCCGGAGAAGCAATGGGACGTGAGGGCTCGCC
>JAJEBJ010000098.1 GCA_022822575.1 Alphaproteobacteria bacterium
GGGGCATCAAGATTGGGACCACGCAGTTTCTGCCAGCGCACTCCGGGAGAATCCTCATCCCCGACTCCGGCGCGCCGGCCGCCGACCCCGGCGTTGTTGACGACAACGTCGATGCCGCCGAATCGGTCCGCCACCTCCTCGACCATGGCAGCGCTCGCATCTTCCGAGGAGAGTTCGCACGACCAGAAG
Source organism: Alphaproteobacteria bacterium (assembly GCA_022822575.1). Lineage (GTDB taxonomy): Bacteria > Pseudomonadota > Alphaproteobacteria > SP197 > SP197 > SP197. Next base: position 190 of record JAJEBJ010000098.1, read on the forward strand.
CCGGCTTCGGCGCCCGCTGCCTCGAGTTCACCAACGACACGCTCGCCCCTCTCCCGGTTGCGCCCGACAATGGCGACCCGTGCCCCCTCGGCAGCGAATCTCTTCGCGATTCCCCTGCCGATTCCCGAGTTGCCTCCGGTGATCAACGCCACCTTGTCTTTCATGTGCTTCTACCCCCTTCACGAGTTGAGGACGGCAATATCCATGGGTTGAGCCACCCCTTCGACATCGCACGCGGCGACAATCTCCAGCGAACCTCCGGTCCACCCCTGTTGGCGCGCCAGATCGAGGGCGGCACCGGTCACAACGAGTGACGAACCCTGAATCTTGCAGTGCTTTTCGAGCTTGGCGGCAAGATTGACCGCTTCGCCGATCACCGTGTACTCGAGACGGGTGTCATCACCAACGGTGCCAAAGATGACGGTTCCAGTGGCGAGGCCCATACCCCACGCCAGGAGGCGCTGACCGCGCGATTGCCGGCGCTGGTTCCAGGCGTTCATCTGGCGATCGATGTCGAGTGCCGCCACGATGGCATCGGCCGCGAAGCTCTCGCTTGGCGCCGTGGCGCCAAAGGTGATCATCACACCATCACCCATGAACTTGTCGATGGTGCCGCCATGATTCTGCGCCGTCGACACGACGAGATGCTGGTATCGCGACAGCATGGAAAGTGTCTGGCCCGGACCGACGCGGCCGGAGAGCGCGGTGAATCCCCTCAAGTCCACGAACAGGATCGCGGCGTCCCGCAGCACACCCTCTCCAGCGGACACGACATCTTCGGAATGGGTGATCCGGTCAGCGACTTCCGGAGCGAAGAAGCGGGTGAGATCCTTCGCCGCCTCACTGACCGCCACCGAACGGATGAGCTGCTTGTGCGCCCGGGTCAGCGCAATGACGAGAATGCCGGTGACGAGGAGGAAGGTCAGAATCTTGTCAACTTCGCCGCCGATCAGGATATCGCTCGTGTAGAGGTAGTGGACGTAGTCGCGCGTGACCTCGCTGGGAACCGGCGCCATGTAGAGCGCATAGACGAGCAGGATAAGCCATCCGGTGATCGCCGTGGCGCCCGCCATCAGAACGTACCGCGGATCAAATCGCAGGGTGCGCAGCGCGATCAGAACGAAGAGGTAGAGCATGGTCGGCACCTGGAGCGAAAAGCCCGGGGGCTGGGCGTACTGCAGGTGGAAGCTCCAGATCGTCACCAGCAGCACGGCGATGTCGACCACGATCGATGTGACGATCATCCAGTTGGGCAGGCGCCTGGCATGTGCGAGGACGAGACGTATCACCGTGAAGAGGAAGTAAGTGCCGAGCGCCCACGGCACCGGTTCGAGCATGGTGTCTTCGGGAAACGTCTTGGGCGAGAGCGTGTAGAGCACGGCGAAAAGGATGATGCCGATCATCTGCACCCAGCCGATCAGCACCTCGCTGTCGGCCTGATCGCGGGCTATCTGGCTCCTGACACGCTCGGGCAGGTGACCGGTGACCGGTTCGCCAAAGAGCAGGATCCGGAGTCTGGCGGCAGCGTTCTTCACGACCGGGTCATCCACAGGCTGGTTTCGAGAGCGCCCGGGAAAAGCGGGAGGTCTGCGAGAACACCCGAGAGGAGACGGTCCGGATGCTGGCGGGTCACGTAGTGGCTGGCAAAGAGCGGTGTCCAGGATCCTCCGGTCAGCATCGGCGCCACCACCAGCTGTTCATTGTAGCCGCGCCAGTCCCAGGAGCGGGGATAGTCGAAGGGGAGGAAAATGTCGTGGACATGGACGATGACCCCAACCGGGAGGTCGGGCACGATCCGGTTGAAGAGTTCGTCCACGTCGCTTCCCGGCATGGCGACATGGCTTGAATCGATGAACAGCATATCGCCCTTTCCCAGATCTGCCACGACAGCGGGGTCGGTGTCGTGAAGCATGGATTTCTTCCAGGTGACGCCGCGGGCGGGAAGGGGGGCGCGTGGTTCGGGGTCGATGGCGACAAGACGGGTGTTCGTGGCGCCGTCGGCAATGGCGCGGACCATGAAACGGGTGCTGTGTCCGGAACCGATTTCGACGATGCGCGAGGGTTTCCACATGCGCACCATGGCATAGAGAACGGCGGCGTCCAGCCGTGGAAACCAGTCCTGATTCCAGCGTGGTCCGGGAGCCGGGTCGTCATGGCCGATTGCTTTCAGGTCGTCACGGAACCATTCGAGACCGGTGATGATCTCGCAAAAGGACTCGAGATGTGAGGCAAACAGCCGGTCGACCGCCTGGTAGCCGGTGGTGGCAGGGAAGGCTCCGGCATGACGGCACGGAATAAAGTACCCCTGACGGTCCAGTCCCGTCACCGTCGCAAGCGCCATTGCCAGGCGCCGGGTGTATCCGGTCAAGGGATGAGCACCTGACCTTCGCGCGCAACGACGGATCCAGGCCGCCGCTCTTCGATCTCGGCGGCGATCGCATCCATGCGGTCATCGTCATGCGAGGGGTCGTGATGGAAGGCAACGAAGGTCTTCACCGAGGCGGCGTCGGCGAGTCGCACGCCTTCCTGCCACGTCGAGTGGCCCCAGTTCACGAAAGCCGGAAACTCCTCGTCGGTGTAGGACGAATCGTAGATCATCAGGTCACAACCGGCGATCAGTTCGAGGATGTTCCGGTCCGGTGCCCCCACCACGTGTTCGGTGTCGGTGACGTAGCTGAGCGCCCTGCCATCATGTTCGACGCGGTAGCCACAGGCGCCGTTGGGATGGTTGAGAGGCGCGGTCATGATCTTCAATCCCGGGTGGGGTTCCAGGCAGTCTCCGGCGCGAAAGGTCTTCCACGTGATGGTGGCCCGAAGGGAATCTCCGGTGACCGGTGTTTGCGGATCTTCCAGGAAATGGCGCACCACGCTCTCGAGAACCCGGGGTGATTCAATGTGGCCGGCCCACACGGTCAGTCGTGTGTCGGGATGATTGAGGGCATTGAAGAGGGCTATGCCGCAGACATGGTCGAGGTGGGTATGCGTGAGGAAGAGATCGGCGTCGACCGGTCCCTCACCGAGTGAATCGGAGAGAGATCCAAGTCCGGTTCCGGCATCGAAGATGAGCAGCCTGTTGGCGCAGCGGACCTCGAGGCAGGAGGTGTTGCCGCCGTAGCGCCGTGTTCCGGGGTCGCTGCAGGCGATGCTGCCGCGCACTCCGCGGAACCTGACCAGGAACTCAAGGGCCGATGGCATGGCTGCCTCACGTTGGTATGGACGGTCATTTCATGGTCCCTGCCAAGGGTATATGGTCGCGCTCGCCTTGACCACGCCGGGAGAAACGGGATGGACCGGAATCGGGAGACAGTCCTGCGGCTGATCCGCGAACTCGCCGTGATGAGTGGAGGCGATTTCGAACTTGCGTCCGGCGAACGGTCTGCCGTCTACATCGATCTTCGCCGGGTGACCATGCACCCTCTCGGCGCCAGCGCCATCGCGCACATGATTCACGACACCCTGGCCGATGCCGGTGTTGATTCCGTGGGGGGCATGGCGACGGCTGCAATACCCGTTGTCACTGCGGTGGTCTGCGAGAGCCAGCGGCGAAATGCTCCCTTGAGGGGGTTCTACGTGCGTGACAAGGCAAAGACCCGCGGTACGCAACGTCGTATCGAGGGTCTTCTCGAGGATGGAGACAAGGTGGCTCTTCTCGAGGACACGATGACGACGGGACAATCCACCATGGCCGCCGTCGAGGCGGTTCGCGATGCCGGAGGACGGGTGGTGCGCGTGATTACGGTGGTCGACCGTCTCAGGGGCGGCGCCGCACTCTTTGCGGATTCGGGCATTTCATTCGAGGCCCTCTTCACACTCGACGGGATCACAGGCGACAGGCGTCCATGAGTTCCCCCGGGAGAAGCGACTGGGGAGGTATCT
>JAJEBJ010000386.1 GCA_022822575.1 Alphaproteobacteria bacterium
CCAATGACAGGGCCATTGCGATCAACGCAGCCCCGAGAACGCTTGAACGGATGATCGGCAGAGTAATGGTCCGGAATGCATAAGCCCTGGACGCGCCCAGATCGCGCGCGCTGTCGAGTGCGGCAAAATCGAACCCGGCCATGCGGGCACTGACTATCAGAATGACAAAAGGCTGAGTAAAGACCAAATGCGCCAGGATCACCGTGTGAAGGGACAGACCAATTTTCAACCATGTCGTGAAATAGGACAAGAACACGATACCCAGCATGAGCGGCGGAACCATGATCGGTATCGTGAGAACCATCATGACCACGAGGGAGACATCTGACCGCATCCTTGCCAGGCCCATGGCCGTCATGGTGCCGACGACAGTCGAGATCAACCCCACTGATCCAGTGACGATCAGACTGTTTTCGAGGGCCCCCCAAAACTGATCTCGCGCCAGAAGAGCTTCGAACCAACGCAGGCTCAATCCGGTAATGGGAAAGCTCAGGAGTGCGCCCTCGCTGAAACAGAACAGGAGGAGAATCATCAGCGGTGAGAGCATGAAGACAACAGCCAAGCCTGCAAAGCAGGACCAAACCGTCTTGTTGAGGCTCGATGTCATTTCGGTCGCGTCAACCGGTAGATGCAAAGCGCCGTCAGAGCGATGACCAGAAGACAACAGAGGACGACAGTGAACGACATGGCAGAACCGAGAGGCGCATTCAGGCGATGTCCGAACTGGCTCTGAATGAAGAGACCGATCATGGAAGTGTGCGGCCCGCCTACAAGGAGCGGTGTTACGTAATCTCCAGCGGCAAACAGGAAGGTCAGGCTGAAGGAAGAAATCAGGCCGATCCGTGTTTGCGGCAGGATTATGTCGAAGAATACCCGACCCGGGCCAGCGCCAAGATCCCTGGCCGCTTGCAAGGGTGTGTCGGCCACGCCGCGCAGCGAGCCGTAGATCGGTAGAATCGCCAATGGAAGGGTGTAGTGGGTCAGCGTGATTACGACCGCGACGGGACTGAACAGGAAGGCGGTGATCGGCTCGTCGATCAGTCCAAGGATCAGAAGCGCCGAATTGAGAATCCCGCTGGAACCCAGAATGGTCTTCCACATGTAAATCTTGGTGAGGTAGCCGCCGAACAACGTGATGATGGCGATGAAGACGAAGACAAGGCCGAAGCGCCCCGTCTTGAAACGGCAGAAGTAGGCGTAGGCAAAGGCGACCGCAGTCGTGATCACCGCAATGGTCAGTGCGATGGCGAAGGTATAGATCAGCGACTGAGGATACTCTGTCAGTACGGTCGCGTACTGGTCCAGCGTGGTATCGGACCGCAACCGGTAGGCCCTTACCCGCCAGAAACTGATGACAAAGAAATAGCCAGCAGGGAGCAGGAACAGAATGAAGAAAATCATGCCCGACGGGGCGAGCAGCAAGGTCTGAAGGCTGAAGGCGCGCCTCATTGGTCCGAGAGCACGCGCTGATCGTGAAGACACCAGGCCACTGCGACATCGTCGCCGATTGAAAGCCGGTTTCGCATCTCCATGTCGCTGCTGATGACGGTCAAGGGACTGTCCCCCTCAACGGCGATACTGTACTTCACATGAGGTCCGAGAAAGACGACGTCCAGCAATCTTCCTGACAGGATTGCATGGACTTCCGCAAAGGCCGGATCATCACGGGTTGCGGCAATCCTCATTTTCTCTGGACGGACGACACATACGACCAACTCATCCTGTCCCTCGTTCTCGAAGACGACCCCGGCGTTGAGTGTCACAAGACCACCGGCGCGTCGTCCTGCCATGACATTGGCCTCGCCGATGAAGGTCGAAACAAAGCGTGTGTTGGGTGCGCTGTAGATTTCTTCCGGGCGCCCGTCCTGAACGATCCGTCCCCCCTCCATCACACAGATTCGTGTAGCCAGACCCATGGCCTCTTCCTGGTCATGGGTGACGAACACAAATGTTCCGCCGGTTGAGGAATGGATGCGACGAAGTTCATCCTGCATGGCCTTCCGAAGCTTGAGATCGAGTGCTGCAAGCGGCTCGTCAAGCAGGAGAGCATCCGGCCGCATGATCAAGGCCCTGGCCAACGCCACGCGTTGCTGCTGGCCGCCGGAAAGCTGTGAGACCTTCCGGTCGTCGAAACCCTCCAGATGAACCAGGTCCATTGCCGCCCTGACGCGCTCCCGGACTTCATTCTGGGGGGTCCTGGAAACCCGCAGGCCGTAGGCGATGTTCTGCGCGACCGTCATGTGTGGAAACAGACCGTAGCCCTGGAAGACCATGTTGGTCGGTCGGCGTTCAGGGCCCAGCTGGGTCACATCGCTGCCGCCGATATGGATGGTCCCGGCTGTTGGCCTCAGGAAGCCACCGATCATCAGCAGGAGCGTCGTCTTTCCGCAGCCCGATGGTCCGAGGATTGCAAGAAACTCACCTTGCGCAATCGTCAAGTCCAGAGGATGGACCGCCGTAGTGTTGCCGAACGACTTGGTGATGCCCTGAAGATTGACCAACACCGCCTGTTCGTTCACGGCCAGGTTCCTACGTTGTCGGCCCATGCTTCGAGGCCATGACGCTGTGCCTGGCTGGCGGGCGCTCGCTTCAAGCTACGGACCCGCCAGCCTCTCTTTGTTACGCCTTCAGGAATCTCTCCCATGCATTCAGCACATCGTCAAAGGTGACGAAGTCGTCCATCTCGTCGAGTGGCCAAAGCGGGATTGGACCGCCACTGCTCTCGAAATAGCCAGCGATGTCATCATAGGGATACATGTTGCGTGCCCGATCATCCAGAAGCGGCACCGCATCCATCACTGTAGCGCCGGTCGTATTCACATTGGCAACGTGTGCCTGGGCTGGTCCTGTGAGACCGTTGTTGAGCAGTGTGTAAGCCTCATCCATATGGGGCGCATCCCGGATAATGGCGAGACAATCGACCAGGGTCCATGTACCTTCCTTGGGAATCACCCAATCGAGTTCGGCTCCCTTTTCGGCAGCCCAGGCGGCTACCGGTTCCCAGGCCTGAGCCATGACAACTTCACCGCTGGCGAAGAGGTCCGCCAGTTCGCCATAGCCCGATGCTATCGTCCTGGCGTGCTCGGTCTTGATCTTGATGATAAGGTCAATTGCGGCATCAAGCTGATCCTGAGTGATTCGCGTGGGTTTCTGAGTGTTGGCCGCCGTCATTGTGAAGGGAATCATCACACTTATGACGTCATTGACCAGCGCCACCTTGCCCTTGTACTCCGGCTTCAGGATATCCAGCCACGACGTCGGTTTCTCGGTCACGACTTCCGGGTTGTACATCAATGGAATCGAGCCCCATGTATAGGGTAATGCATACTGAACACCGTCCACGTTCGGCCCGTGCATCGTCTTGAAGAAGTCGAAGAGATTCGCGAAGTTCGGGATACGATCGATGTCAAGCGGCTCCAGAATGCCGATCTCCGCCATCACCGGCGTGTAGCCATGATCCGGTGTCGCGATATCCATGTTGCCCATACCACCGCCCGTTGCGGTCGCGATGATCTGGTTGTTGTCGTTCATGTATGTCGGGTTGATGGACAAATCGTGCTGTTCCAGGAGGCCGCCGTAAGCCAGACCTTCTTCGTATCCCTGCCAACCCATGAAGTTGACTTCAGTGGCCGCCCGGGCTGGCGTGATGCCCGAGAAAATCGAGGCAGTCGCAGCTCCCATCATGCCACCGGCGAACTGCCGGCGGGAAATGTGCGGGCTGACGCCCGGCACATGCACCAGGCCGTGTTCGTCCACACGGACGATTCCGGCTTTTTTGAGTTTGTCAAATAGGTGTTCCATCTTGGGTCTCCATGTATGACGGTTTCGAATTCTCCTGCATTTTGCATCCGGATCTACGTTCTCTTCGGGGCCCAAGGCGTCACGTCGAGGGTTTCCCCAAGAAACTGCCGCCAATAGCATTTTGGCGCAAAGTCCATGCGCATCTTCGCTCGTCAGATGTCGAAGATGGTGGCGCGAGGATTACGACGATGGCGGTCCGGTTGTCGCAACTTAGGTTTTCCCCGCAAAACCGCTCGACGAAAGGAAGTGACTTTCCTGGCGCGAAGGCGCCTTGAATGCCATGGCAAATGCAGTCGTACGCCGGGTCTTCGTAATCAGGAGCCAGACAAAGAACTTCGGCAACGTCCGATCCTTCGACATAATGCCAACGCCTGGGATCCTCCTTGGCCCTTGCGTTGCCCATATCTGCCTCCATACCGGAAGCATATGTGTCGGTGGTGCGCAGCACAATGACCCGAATGTCACCTGACCGTGAGAATGCCTGACCAGTCCACTCTGTCACCTGTTTGCTGACACTGCAAGCATCTGTCGGCGGACAGTCCGGACTGGACAGGGCACCAAAGGCCATTCGAAGCACCCCGGCCGCACAGCTTCCTGAGAGCATGATGGAATTTCAGAATCCGGCCTGTCAATGTCGACCGAAAATCTCTCACTGTGGCTCGGCAGAGCTGCAGGTAAGTCGCCCGCCGCAGCTGATTGTGTCGTTGTCGGCGATCACGCCGAGACCCTCTTGCGGCTGCAGCAGGAGCGAAGTCGCATGGTTGACTCGGTGGCACGATGTGCCGACGCGATCGAGACTGCGCCCTTCGATCCTCTCCGGTATCGTGTGCGTTGCTTCGCTCGTTGTCGTGTGTATGTAGTTGCGCATGTTACGCAACTGTCGAGACATCGTCAGACGTCTCAAGGCCGAGCGGTTCGAATTGGTGAGTGTCAAGGGATCGCACCACAAATTCAGAAAGGGCACGATCACCATGGTCGTACCACATCCGAAGAAGGACTTGCCCTTCGGCACCGCCCGGAGCATCGCCAGGCGGGTGGGCTGGAACTGAGGAGGCAGCCATGCATTACGTCGCGGTGATCGACAAGGATCCTGGAAGTGCCTACGGGATCCAGTTTCCGGAGGTGCCTGGATGTTTTTCGGCCGCCGACAGCTTCGATGACATTGTTCCCAACGCGGTCGAGGCGTTGAGCCTGTTCTTCGAGGACTGTGAGCCGGTGCCACCGCTCGGCATTGAAGCGGTGCGCGAGCAGGTTGCCGGCAGCATCGCGGAAGGCTCGGTGTTGATGATGATTCCCTATGTGAGGGATCGGAAGCGTGCCGTGCGGGTGAACTTGAGCCTGGAGAAGGGTTTCCTTGATACCCTCGACGAGGCGGCGCGCAGGCGTGGCATGACACGCTCCGCATTCGTTCAGAAGGCAGCCACGCGGGAGATTCTCGACCCTGCCTGAATGATCCGGCACTCAATCTCGAAATCGGGCAGAACAAACGCTCATCGGTGAGGCTTTCGCAACCTGCGGAACGTCTGTCGGCGTGTTCGATCAAGGGACAGGCCATCGGAGTCAAGCGCATCGCTTTCAAGGTCATCCCGCGCCGTGATGTCATCGAAACGGCACACCATCCCTCGCCCCTCGCAAGGCGGTCTCCGATCACCATAGCTCAGGACTGTTCGTACCCGATCACTATCCCATTCTGCGTGTGCATCACGGGATTCCACGCGCGGCTTGAGGCTCTGGCAACGCTCCATCATCGAGTTGCCGGCACCACGGTTGACCTGTTGTGCAACGATGGCAACGTTCTGTTCGATCGCCGGCATGCACGGGCTCGCGGAGGACAGCAGGTCTTGGGGGTGGCTTGACGCAGACGACATCCGATCGCGGGGAAGTGGCCCGATTGCGCGAACGACTTGCGCGGCTCGAAGCCGAGAAGTCCGCCCTCGATGCCCGACTCGCCCAAATCGAGGGCCAGGGAACCGATGCGGAGGACAGGCTGCCTCCTGCCGCTTCCGTCACCAGGCATTCGCCGCCACCCTCCAAGATCGCGTTGTTCAGATCCCTGTTTGGCGGCCGCGAGGATGTCTATCCCAAGCGCTGGGAAAACGCGCGGACAGGAAAGGCGGGCTATGCGCCGGTCTGCGCCAACGAATGGGCTCCGCGCATCTGCGGGAAGCCGCGGGTCCGGTGCGGCGGGTGCTCCCACCAAGCGTTCCTGGAGGTGACGGACGAGGCGATCGCCGGTCATCTGCGGGGACGCCACACGCTCGGTGTCTATCCCATGCTGCCGGACGACAGCTGCCGGTTTCTCGCTGCGGACTTCGACGGGGAGACCTGGCGGCGGGACGCGGGCGCCTTCCTCGAAGCCTGCCGGTCGAAGGGAGTACCTGCGGTACTCGAACGCTCACGTTCGGGCCATGGCGGGCATGTCTGGGTCTTCTTTGCCGAGTCCGTGCCAGCCGTCCTTGCGCGCCGCCTCGGCGCCCTGCTGCTGACCGAGACGATGGAGCGCTGCCCGGATATCGGTTTCCAGTCCTACGACCGCTTCTTTCCGAGCCAGGATACCGTGCCGGCGGGCGGCTTCGGCAATCTCATCGCGCTTCCCCTGCAGGGCGGTCCTCGTGAGAGCGCCAACAGCATCTTCCTCGATGAGGATTTCGAACCCCATGCCGACCAATGGGCGTTCCTGTCTTCGCTCCATCGCCTCACCTTGGCGGAACTGACCGCCATCGTCGACGCAGCCAGCCGCAAGGGCCGCATTGTCGGTCTCCGGCTGCCATTGGAAGAAGATGACGAGGAACCCTGGACCACTCTGCCTTCGCGGCGGCGCCCGCCGCCCGCCATCACCGGACCGCTGCCGAATCGGATCGAAGCGGTTCTGGGCGATCAGCTCTACATCCCGCGCGCCGGACTGCCGCCGGGTCTGGTCAACCGGCTCATCCGTCTCGCCGCTTTCCAGAATCCGGCGTTTTACAGCGCCCAGGCGATGCGACGATCAACCTTCGGCATTCCTCGCATCATCGCCTGCGCCGAATTGCTGTCGCATCACATCGCATTGCCGCGCGGCTGCCGAGAGGCGATGGAACACCTGTTGGGAGAGATCGGCATCCGCGTGGACCTGCGCGACGAGCGCCATGCCGGGCGCCGGTTGGAGGCCTCATTCCTCGGTGACCTGACCGCGGAGCAGCACACCGCGGCGGCAGCGCTGCTGGAGCATGAGACAGGCGTCCTCGCGGCGGCGACCGGCTTTGGCAAGACCGTCATCGCCGCCTCCGTCATTGCCTCCCGCGGGACCAACACTCTGGTGCTCGTTCACCGTCGCCAGCTCATGGCACAATGGATCGCGCGCCTCGAAGCGTTTCTCGATCTTCCCCCATCCGCAATCGGACGGATCGGCGGAGGCCGACGCAGGCTCGGAGGTCTCGTCGATGTCGGCGTCATCCAGAGCCTGGTGCGCAAGGGAGAGGTGGACGATGTCGTTGCCGACTACGGGCATCTGGTGGTCGATGAGTGCCACCATCTCTCCGCCGTCAGCTTCGAGGCGGTCGCGCGCCGGGCGAAGGCGAAGTATGTCCTGGGGCTGTCCGCCACGGTCGTGCGCAAGGATGGTCACCACCCGATCATTTTTATGCAGTGCGGTCCGGTTCGGTTTCGCACGAACGCCAGGGCGCAGGCCCGGCAGCGCCCGTTCGGGCACCGCGCGATCCTGCGCCCGACGGAGTTCCGGCTGCCGCCCGAACTGGACGGCGAGAGAACGCCGATTCAGCACATCTATGCGGCGCTGGCGGCCGATGACGACCGCAACGACATGATCTTCGACGATGTGCTGCAGGCGCTGGAGGCTGGCCGCTCGCCCATCCTGCTCACCGAGCGCAGGGACCATGCCCATTGTCTTGCGGAGCGTCTTGGCCATTTTGCCCGGAATGTGCTGGTCCTTCGCGGAGGAATGGGGACCCGGCAGCGCCGCGAGGTCATGCAGCGTCTCGACGATGTTCCCGAGACCGAGGAAAGGGTGCTGGTGGCGACGGGCCGCTATGTTGGCGAGGGTTTCGACGATGCCCGTCTCGACACGCTGTTTCTGGCGATGCCGATCTCGTGGAAGGGAACGCTCGCGCAGTACGTCGGCCGTCTTCACCGGCTGCATGCCGCGAAACGAGAGGTGCAGGTCTACGACTATGTCGATAGCGCCGTGCCGGCGCTCGAACGCATGAGCGGGAAGCGCATCAGGGGATACGAGAGCCTGGGATACACCGTAGAGAAGACGGCCGGCAGGCCGTTGTCGATAACGGCGCCGGAATCATCGTCGCTGTTCGATCTCCGGCGAGGGTAGACGCAGAAACTCCTTCACCGGCAGCCAATCGACGGACGTGCACGATGACTTTCGGCAATCGATCGTTGCTGCTGACGACGATGCATGCGGACAAGCGGCGTCTGGAGTTTGATCGAGTCCGTTATCAGTTCCCTTCTTGGCCCGTCATGACAGAAGAACATTGTTGAAGTATACACTAACACCAACAAATTATAGAATACGAAGGAATTTGATGGAGATTGCATCGTCGAAAACTGTCGAAGCGGTCAAGACGCTCTGGGACTGGGACCGGAGGGGTCGGTCGGTGTTCCTGGTGGCGGATCTTCGCAAGATGTTTCCGGAGCGGTCGCCCAGGACATTTGCCGAAGGCCTCAGGCGTCTCGTGAAGCAGGGATTCCTCGAGCACGCGGCGCGCGGCGTCTATGTCAATTCCCTTTCGAGGTTGTCGAAGCGATACCTGATCGAGAAGGTCGCGGTGTGTCTCCGGCGCGGCGAATACAGCTACGTCAGCCTGGAATCCGCTCTATCGGAATACGGTGCGATCTCGCAGATCCCGATGAGCCGGATCACCGTAATGACCACCGGACGCAGTGCGACGATCCGCACACCCTACGGTGTCATCGAGTTCACACACACCAAGCGGTCGCCGGCCGATATCCTGAACAACACGATCATCATGGAGAAGCGGCCCCTTCGCATTGCCCGGGTTGAGACGGCGCTGCGCGATCTTCGTCGGGTCGGGCGCAATCTCGACATGGTGAACCTGGATGACTACGAGGACATTCTGGAGAAGCAGGCTGAAGCGGCGGCAAGGACCACGCCGACATGATGCAGGATCTTCTTGCATATCTTGTTGAACGGGCCATGGAAGATCCCCGGCTGGTCGGCATGCAACCGGTCATCGAGAAAGAACTCCTCCACTACGATATTCTCTTCGCGCTGGAGCAGGGCGGATATCTCGAATATCTGGTGCTCCGGGGAGGCACGGCACTGAGACTCTGTCACGGCGCGCCGCGGTTCAGCGAGGGTATCGACTTCACCGGAGGCCCTGACTTCACCGCACCCCGGTTGGCCGAGCTTGACAGCCATCTCAATGACTGTCTGTCCAGACGCTATCGCCTGGAAACGATCATCAGACCGCCGATTGACGTGCAGGACACTCCGGATGTCTTGAGCCCTGCGACAAGCAGGTGGCGGATCAGTGTCGTGACCCGTCCGGCGCAACCGCACATCCCCCGTCAGAGGCTCCACCTGGAAGTCTGCAACGTGCCGTCTTACGCCAGTGAACTGATGCCAGTGAGGCGGGGCTACGAATTTCTGCCGGATGGTTATGACGACATGATGGTCCGGGTGGAGACGAAGGAGGAGATCCTCGCCGACAAGCTGGTTGCCTTTCCCGTCATGCTTCCACGCGACACACGCTGGAGGGACATCTGGGACATGCGATGGCTTGTCAGACAGGGATCGGATGTCAACGCCGACATGGTGCGGGCCAAGATCAGGGACTACCGGGTCGAGGACTATTCCGATCTTCTTGAAACGGCTATCGATCGCCTTACCGAACTGGTCAGTTCGGAACAGTTCGTTGACCAGATGGACCGGTTTCTGACGGAATCGGTGGCCGGAAAGACGGTTCGGCGGCAAGCTTGGCGTGACGTCGTTGTTCGCGAGCTCCAGACTCTGTTGACCGGTCTGCAGCGGCAACTGACACAGCAGACAGAGAAGTAATCCGCGGGGTGAAATGTCAATCAGGAGCGTAGAGGACACCGACGTGCTGGAACTGTTACAGCCACCGTGGAAGGTACGCGCTTCATGGAATGATGGATTGGAGGCCTCTGTGATGTTTCACGCTGGCTACATTTCCTGGTGAGATTCGGGAGGCCGCCCACGGGTCCCACTTCGTCCGGCACACATTGAACGACGCTCCTCCCCGTCATATGCTCATCCTGATGCTTGCCAATACCGCCAACATTCGTGCCGAACTTGAGCAGCTTACAGACCTGCCAGCGCCCGTGCGTGGGTGGCTCGTGGAAGTGGGGCTGGACGCTACCGACGACCCTGCCGTTTGGATCTGGGCCCTGATCGAGTCGGATGATTTTGAGCCGGATCGCATGACCCGCCTCAAGACCATGGTGCGCGATGTTGTTCGTAACACCTTCGGCATTTGGGCATACGTCCTCATTCGAGGGATCGACGAGACCGAAGTTACTGCGTGACCCTCCCCAAGGATCTCTTGGCCCAGGCCAGGCTTCTCGCCGAGAAGGAGCCCAGACGCCCCAAGCAGGCGAGCCTTCGGCGTGCCGTATCCACCGCCTACTATGCGCTCTTCCGTCTCTTGGTCGACGACGGCTCGCGCCGACTGATGGGAGGTGCGAATCGCACGGCCCTCCGCAGCTGCCTCGCGCGCGCCTTCAAACATGCGACGATGAATACCGTCGCCAAGCAGTTCGCCGAAGGCGGCGTGTCACCGAAGCTCATTCCCGGACTGAACGGCGAGGCACCTCAGAATGAACTCAACAGTGTCGCAAGTGTATTCATCGATCTGCAGCAGCAACGGCACGAGGCCGATTACGACATGCGCCGCCGATTCACTCGCATCGAGGTTCTGAGCATTGTTGACGATGCTGAGCGTGCATTCCGTGACTGGCGTACTGTCCGTGGCTCAGCACAGGCCGACACCTTCCTGGTCGGCCTCCTCGCGTTCGATCGAATGCACCTGTAGCGACCACTTCCCCGCTTGTCACCGGCGCGAGGGGTCAGTGGGATCTCGGTCGTGAGAACATCCTGAGCAACTCGTTACTCCTGCGTCGGTGGACCTCGGTGCGTCGAGCGGTGTTGCCCAATTGCCCGAAACCAGAAAATTCGACTGACCTGATACAAGCGAGCCGGGTTCGGGTTGCGACCCCCGAATGTCGCAACTTGCTACTCCCGAAAGAAGAAACAGGGTTCAACCTGACTTCTGGTATGGGAGCCCCTCATGAAGATCACTATCGAGCTTCCTGACGCGTTGATTGAGCAGGTGCGCTGTGCAGCCCAGCAGGAGGGCACCACTCTCTGTGCGATGGTTGAAGAAGGTCTGCAGCGCAGCCTCGAGGCTCGCCGACAGATGGCGCGCCGCCAGTTCGACTTTCCGAGCTACGGTGGCAACGGCCTCACGGACGACTTCCAGGATGCGCGCAATGCGTTTCCCGCCTATGACATGACTCCGCCATGGGATTCGGCGAGCGAGGCCGACCTTCCCGGCGCTCACGAGGCGCTCATGGCCAAACTTCTCGACATTCCCGGTCGCTATCGGCGTACTCGGTCGACGGACAGACCATCAAAGTCAAGAACATCGCTCTCAACATAGTCACCCGCCGTGATGTCATCGAGACGGCATGCGAGAGGAGATACCGCCCGGGAACGGCCGGACTGGTCCAACAGCTGGATCCAGCACTCCACCTGACGGGACCACACATTGTCGCCATCAGGATCGTGATCCTTGATGAACCAGAACGTCATTTCCACACCCGGAGAAAGAACTTCCGCGGTCTACTGAAGCGACTGTTCCTCGTATCCCTCACCCTCGGTGTTGGGCTTGGGCGGTCCGAGAAGCCAGTCATGATCGCGCTCGCCGGAATGGCCCAGGATCGGCGTGTGCGCCCGGTAACCCAGCAGTTGCTGGGCCTGTTTCGAAAGCCGCATCGCAGCGTCGGGAGGACAGGAGAGGTACTGGTTTTCCTCCTGGCGAAGCCAGCCCACGGCATAGCCCGAAACGACACCGGTGCGCGGTCGCGCCGTGGTGTTGACGCCCGCGCCGTGGAGCACGGAACCGAGAAAGACGAGTGCGGACCCGCGCCGCATGGCGGCAATCGCAATGTCCCTGTCCGTCGCGACGCGCTCCCGCGTCCACCTTTGGCTGCCGGGCACGACGCGGGTGGCACCGTTGTCCTCCGTGAAATCGGTCAGCGCGACGATCCAGGAAAGCAAGATCTCCTTGGCGCCGGGCTCATGGTTAAGATACGGCTCGTAGACGCCGATATCGCGATGGAGCGGTTGCAACTGGCCCCCATGGCAGACGTCCAGGACAATGAGAATCTGAACGCGGTAGGACTTGCAGTTCTCGAGCAGAATAGCATCGGCAAGCGTCGTCAGCACCGGATGGCAAAAGATGTCCGCCGCCGAAGGGGCACGGGCCGCCACTTCCTTCACACGCTTCATGGCGCCACCGAAGAAGGCGCCGCCGCCCACCGGCTCCGCATCGATGTGCGGCTGGATTTCGCCACCAAGAGCATCCAGCACCGCATCGTCGATCAGCCTGTCGATGACCGCAACACCGTTGTTGCGCAACTCCGCAACGATCGACTCGCAGCTATCGGTAACAGAAAAGTGGCGTAGGGGCATGGCTCGGCGATGATCCTCGGCGTTCAGGCGCCACGACGGCAGCGTCGACGGACACTACTACAGGTGCCTTCGGAGAGAAAAACGCAGCGCGGCCGGACGTCTCGGCGCGGCACGGGCCCATCGCCGGTCTGCCTTCATTGCGACCACCACGACAGCGCTCCGAGGTTCAGCGTCGGTCAGTCACCCCCTTCGGGCCCGACTCTTCGGGCACCCTGTACGAGCCGCGCCGAGGGGCCACCCTGAAAAACACCTGCGGTGAGCAGTCAAATCCACCAGGCTCGGAAACGAACCCGACATAACGATCGAAACGGGACGACCTGTCGATCGGATGCGCTTGTCCTGTCAAATGACGGGTCCTGCCGAGCTGTGCTTCATCGACACATGTGGATCAGCTCCAAAGCAACCGCAGCTTCAAACCCTTTCAGTACAGCTCGTCTGCTGTTGGTGCGGCCCGACCGTCACGAGGAACGTCGACTGGTCCTTCCCAGTGTTCAAGCTCCAATGCCAGATTCGGCGTGCTGTCCAGGCGGGCCACCGCTGTGTCAACACCTTCAATGATGTTCGGTTCGCAGTTGATCGCATGGTCGACTGTACCTGGTCGCATTGAAGCTTTGGCAGGTGAGAGAAGATTCTTCTTTCTAGGAGAACCAGATCAGATAGGTTTTCTGGACGGTATGGAGGTGAACGCCATGCGTGCTGCGCGGCTCTACGAGAATGCCGATTCCCTGGTCGTTGAAGACCTGGACGATCCCAGAGCGCCGGAAGGCTGTGCGGTCGTCGCGGTCGAGGCGGTTTTCCTGTCCCCGTACATGGGGACGCTGATCGACGGAAGCGGCGGTTTCGCCACGCCACGCCGGCCATTCACGCCGGGAATGGACTGTGTCGGCTCGGTCGTCGCGATCGGCGGCGGGGTAACAGGCGTGGCTGTCGGTGATTGCGTGTTTTGTGACAGCTACATCGAGGCCGCGTCACCGACGGGCCGAACCGAATACGCCTTCGCGGGCTGTTTCGACATTTCGGGCGGAGCAGGCGAGATACTGGAACGCTGGCCGGACGGGGCCCTTGCAACGCACATCGTCCTGCCGGCCGAGTGCCTGACTTCCGTCGAACCGGCGTTGTCCGTGACGTCGGCTGACGTGTTGTGTCGGCTGGGATGGCTGGGAACGGCTTACGGGGGGTTCGCTCACGGGGAGCTCTCGACGGGCTCCAGCGTCGCCGTCCATGGCGCGACGGGACTGGTCGGTGTCAGCGCCGTCGTCGTTGCTCTGGCCATGGGCGCCGGACGCGTCTGCGCCGTCGCCAGGTCGCCGGAGCGCCTGGCCGCGTTTGACGGACTGGATGACCGGGTTGAGACGTCGACGGAGATTCCCGATGGAATCGACATGGTCCTGAACACCGTCGACATCGACGATCCGGCGTGGGTCCACCAGGCGGTTGCCGCCTTGAAAAAGAGAGGCTCCATCGTCTCGGTGGCGTCGGCCAATCCGGATGTGCCGACGTCGGCTTTCGTGACCAAGGAACTCGCGTTCCGGGGGTCGTTGTGGTTTGCGAGAGACGCGCCCGCATCGCTTGTTCGCATGATCGCCGACGGCCGCCTGCCCGTCGACCGGTTCCAGGTTCACACCTACGGTCTGGATGATGTCGGCGCGGCGGTTGATCACGCCGCCCGCGGCGTTTCGCCTTTCGAGCACGTCGTGGTCAGGCCATGACCGAAACGGTCGCCTTTGCGGCCTTGTTCTCGCCAATCGACATCCGCAGCAAACGGTTCAGGAACCGGAAGGCGTTCGCGCCTCACGGCACGGGGTACGCACGGGAAGGCGGTATCGATCCGACGCCATTGCCCTGCGTGTCGAGGCCGGGGCCATAATCGCAAGCGGCCTGCGGCGCAAGGAGGCGATCGAGCTCACCTCCGCCTACTCGGACCGCGGCGGTCGGGTGCGGATCAAGACGTCTTGGGCGAAGGGCGGGTGCCGATGACGACTCCCACGATCCGCCGAGGTTCGATTCACCGGCCCCATTGAACACTTGGTTGAAGCGGTCGGAAGTGGGAAACTCCCACCCATGAATGCGGTTCGAGCCGATGCCAAGAGGCGTGTCGTCATTCCGGGAGCCAAGCCGGGAGACCTCTTTGACGTCCAGCGCCAAAGCGACGAGCGTTTCGTTCTCGTTCGCTTGCACCGGCCGAACGAGGCGCCGGGAATGAGCCGCGAAGCGTGTCTCGAGGCGATGGATCGGTCACCGCTGAACGTGGCCCTCTCGTGGGAGCAGTTACGACGAATTACCCGCGAACCATGATGCTTCTTGACACGAACGTGCTGCTCTACGCGGCGGAGAGCGAAGCGCAGTATCGGGACTGGGCCCGGGAGACGATTGCGGGGGCGGTCTCCACCGAAGGAGCCGCCATCAATGCGATCTGTCTGGCCGAGATTTGCGTCGGCGAGACGGAGCCGACTATTGCGGCGGATATCTGTGCCGCGGCCTATCGCCAATACCGTAGCCGAAGGCGGCGGCAGTCCGGTGAGGACTCGCCCCGCATGCCGCTGCCGGATTTCTTTATCGGCGCCCACGCCGAACTGATGGGCTGGCCGCTGGCTACCGCGGATTCTGCAAGATTCGCGACGTACTTCCCGTCAGTGCAATTGCTGACCCCGTGAATTTCCCGGGGGCGATCGTCAATGGGCGATGATCTATTCGGGTCCTATGGTCGTCGATACGGGCGCCCGGGAGCGCCCAACAGAACCCCGGCATTCGCATCCGTCACCGATCGTGGCCGGAAACGGAGTTGACGGCCGAGGTTCGTCACGGCGGCGGTCGAGCACGTCGTGGTCAGGCCATGACTGAAACGGTCACCTTTGCGACCTTGTTCTCGCCAATCGACATTCGCGGCACACGGTTCAGGGTCCAGACGACCTTCGCGCTGAAGTTCCCTCGTATCCAGGCTGCCGATTGGCGCTTGTGCGAAATCTGTCGCGCGTGGCGCGGGGACTTTCAACCGGACACGGTTGAGTCATGATTTTTGAGCATATTCATGTTCCTCATGAGTCTGTAGTTTTCGACGAAGTTGAGGAGGATTCTGTATCCCTGCCAGATTTTCTCGGTTCCCGGCAGGGGCTGGCGCTTTCTCGG
>JAJEBJ010000413.1 GCA_022822575.1 Alphaproteobacteria bacterium
CCGCACCCGGGGACGCCCCCGGACGGCGCACCATCATACGCAATCTTGTCGTGCTGTTCGCGGGCAATGCCGTGCTTGGCGCCCAGATGCCCATGCTCATCATCATGGGAGGTCTCGCCGGGGCCTACGTGGCGCCGGTGCCAAGCCTCGCCACCTTCACCATTTCCCTGCAGATGCTGAGCGCCATGGTGACGGCCACCCCCATTTCCCTGCTCATGGGGCGATTCGGCCGCCGCGCCGGATTTCTCACCGGTGCCGGGTGCGCCATGGCGGGGGGCTGGCTGGGCGCGGTGGCACTCTTCGAGAGGGACTTCATCTACCTCTGTCTCGCCCACGTGTGCTTTGGCGCCATGCAGAGCAGCCTGTGGTACTTCCGCTTCGCCGCCGCCGATGCCGTCCACGGGCCCTGGAAACCCAAGGCGATCGCCATCATCACCGGTTCGGGCCTGATTGCCGCGCTGCTCGGCCCGGAAATCCTGATCCACACACGGGACTACTTCTTCCCCGTGCCCTTTGCCGGCGCCTATGCGGCCATCGTGATCATCTGCCTTGTCGGATGCCTGCCGGTCCTCTTTCTCGATCTTGCAAAACCTCCACCGCGATCACGGGCAACGGCTCAGCCGCTGGGCCGGATCCTTGGCAGCCCGCCGGTGGTGACCGCCATCATCTGCGCCACCGCCGCCCACGCCATGATGGTGTTCGTGATGACGCCCACCGCCCTCGCGATGGCCGACTGCGGGCTGTCGACCGATCAGTCCGCCGACGTGGTGCGCTGGCACGTCGTCGCCATGTTCGGCCCCAGCTTCTTCACGGGATCGCTGATCGCGCGCTGGGGATCGCGGCGCGTCATTGCCATCGGTCTTGCCCTGCTGGCGGCGGCGGCCCTGGTCGCGTGGTCCGGCGTTGCCCTAGAGAACTTCTATCTTGCCCTTGTCCTGCTCGGGGTCGGCTGGAACTTCGGTTTCATCGGATCGACGAACCTCCTTGCCGAACATGTCCGGCCGGAGGATCAGTCACGGGTTCAGGGGTTGAACGAGACCCTCATCGCGCTCGGGGCTGCCGTTGCGTCCTTTGGCTCAGGCGCTTTGACCGTGACCCTGGGCTGGTCGACATTCATCCTCACGTCGATACCGCTCTTCCTCATACCGGCGCTGTGGCTCGCACGAGGTGCGCTTGTCCACCGCCGCGCCGCCTGACGGTCAGCCCTGCCGGCGCAGGGCGTGGTGCCGGGACGGGCTCGTGCGGCTTTCGGCGAGGTGCATCCCGACCAGCCGATTGACATTCTCCAGGCCATCGAGAAGTCCCGGAACCACAATCTGGCCTGGACGGCGCTGCTGCGGGAGTTGGCGAATCGCCGTCGCCATCGCCTCGGCCCGGGCCGAGGCCTCTTCGGTCAGCATGGCGACCAGACCGAGTTCGCGGGCGCGGCTGGCCCGGATGATCTGCTCGCGGCGCGGCGCCTGCCTTGGAACGATGAGCGCCGGCTTGTCGAACGAGAGGATCTCGCAGAACGTGTTGTAGCCCCCCATGGCCACCACACCCGCCGCCCGCGCCATCAGCGATTCGAGGTGGGTTTCGAAGGTGATGGCCGATACCCGGTCAAGGCGGTCGACCCTGGCCTGGAAGTCGGTCTTGACCTCGGGCTGCATGAACGGCCCGAACACGACGAGAGCCGGCAGTTCGGGCGCCATGGCGCACTCGTAGGCCGCCAGGACCCGGTCGACCAGCAGGTCACCATCGCCACCGCCACCCGTGGTGACGAGCACGAAGGGCTCCTCAATGGCGTCGGGCAGCGCCGCTTCCGGGCTCAACTCGGGCACCGTACGCTTGAGATATCCGGTGTACACAACCTTGCGGCGTACCGAGTCCGGCATCTCGATCTCCGCAAGCGGATCGTGAATTTGGGGCAATCCATAGACCCAGATCTCGTCGTAGAGGTCACTGAGCGCCGGCACGGCGTTCTTGCGTTCCCACTCCCGCTTGAGAAGTTCGGGATCATCCATGACGTCACGCAGACCGAGGACGATCCTGGTGCCGCGCTCCTTCAGCATGTCGATCGTCTCGCGGACCTCGCCGCGCAGTCCGAGAGGCTCCTTGTCGACGAGGAAGATGTCGGGATCGAAGATCTCGGCGGTATGCCGCATGATGGAAGCGCGCATGGCCATGGTCTGCTCGATGCCGAGCATCGGATTGAGCGGTGAGTACTCCCCGTTGCGCAGCTTGATGACACCGGGAACGCGCACGAAGTCCACCCGGGCACGAAAATCGAAACTGCCGATGATGGGAAGACCTGAGAGGATGAGCACGGTCAGGTTGTCGACGGCCCCCACCATGGCATGGGCAATGGCCCGGCACCGGCGCAGATGCCCCAGTCCGAAACTGTCATGACTGTAGATGAGGACGCGCGGACGTTCCGGCACCTTGCTCATGACACACCCGTCTCTATCCAAAAAACGGCGCGCATCCTGCCATACTCGCCATCCTGCCGTCACCGGATGAATGCCGGCACTTTCGGAGAGCTTTGATCCGACGCCATGCGAACCTAGTATCCTCGGGATAAGGATTGCCGGCCGGGACCCATGGAATCCACCGTCTACAAGTTCATCTTCCGGTATTCGCGCAAGGAGCAGGTGTTCATCCTGCTCTTCACGCTGCTGTCCCTGCCCTTTTATTACGCCTCCCTCGACATTCCCAAGCTCATCGTCAACAACGTGCTGGCGGACCCGGACTCCCTTGCTCCCGGCTCGGCCGACCTGCGCGCGATTGTCATCCTCGGCATTCCCATGGGCGAGATGGAGCGCCTGTGGCTGCTGGCCCTCTACTGCAGTCTCTTCCTGGCGCTCGTGCTCGC
This sequence comes from Alphaproteobacteria bacterium, assembly GCA_022822575.1. Classification (GTDB taxonomy): domain Bacteria; phylum Pseudomonadota; class Alphaproteobacteria; order SP197; family SP197; genus SP197. Next base: position 2,852 of record JAJEBJ010000413.1, read on the forward strand.
CAACGGCGGCTTCAAGTACGTCATCAATGTCTACAAGGGACTTCTCGGTGAGCGCATGCTGCGACGGCTGCGCTACCAGCTCTACAGCCGGATCCTGCGCTTTCCATCGCCTCACTTCCGGAGGGTGAGCTCCGGCGAACTGATCCCCATGGTGACACAGGAAGTCGAGCCTCTCGGCGGCTTCATCGGCGATGCCCTGGCCCTCCCCATGTACCAGGGCGGACTCCTGATCACGGCTCTCTTCTTCATCTTCATGCAGGATCCTCTGATGGGCCTGGCCTCGGTGGCGCTCTACCCCATGCAGGGCTGGATCATTCCGAAACTCCAGCGCCAGGTGAATCTGCTTGCCAAAGAGCGGGTCCGGGAAGTGCGCAAGGTCTCGGAGCGCATCTCGGAAACCGTTCAGGGAGTCGAGGAGTTGCACGCCAACGGTATGGCGCGCTGGGAAGCGGCCGAGTTCACGGCACGCATGGGGCGGATTTTCGACATCCGCTACCAGATCTACCGCAAGAAGTTCTTCATCAAGTTCCTCAACAACTTCCTGGCGCAGATCACGCCATTCTTCTTCTACGCCATCGGTGGCTGGTTCGTGATTGATGGCTCGCTCACCCTTGGTGGCCTCGTTGCCGTCCTCGCCGCCTACAAGGACCTGCCGCCTCCCTGGAAGGAACTGCTCAACCACTACCAGATCCGCGAGGATGCCAGGATCAAGTACGACCAGGTCGTCATGCAGTTTGCACCAGCCGGCATGAGAAGCGATGCCGTCGTCTTCAGCGACCGCGAGGTCATGCCGTTTGAAGGGAGTCTGGCGGCGACCGGCGTGAAGTACATCGAGGACGATGACACACTCATTGATGGTCTCAATCTCGATATTCCTCTGGACAGCCACGTCGCTGTCACCGGCGATGCGGTGAGCGGCCGGGACAGGATCGCACCGTTGATGGCCCGCCTCGTTGACACCGGCCAGGGCCGTCTCGCCTACGGCACCGAGGACGCCGGCGATCTTCCGGAAGCCACCCTGGGACGCAGGATCGGCTATGTCGGACCCTCGACGTCGCTGTTTTCCGCATCGCTGCTCGACAATCTCCTCTACGCACTGCGCCAGACTCCGCAAGTGCCCCGGAGCGTTCCGCAGACTATGGAGAGCGCGGTTTCCCGTCAGGCGCGGGAGCGCCAGTTGACCGCCAACAGTCCCGATGACATCGAGGATGACTGGGTGAACCTCGGTCTCGCGGGTGTGGACGACCGCTCCGGACTGATCGATGCGGTGCGTCGCGCCCTGGCCGTCGCCGATTTCGAGGATGACGTCTACCGCATGGGACTGAGACGGCAGCTTGATCCGTCAAGTCGGCCCCGGGAGGCGGAACGACTCCTCGAGGCGCGGCGCATTCTCGAGGAGCGCCTTCAGTCCGACACCCTCCGAGGCCTGGTCGAGCCCTTTGACCGCGACACCTACAACACCAATGCGACGGTCGGCGAGAACCTGCTCTTCGGCACGCCTGTCGGTGACACCTTCGATCTTGATCGCCTGCCGGAGAACGACCACATCATGTCTCTCCTTGCCGGGGCGGGCCTGACGGAAGAGTTCCTGGCCATGGGCTGCGAGGTGGCCCGCACCATGGTTGAGCTCTTTGCCGATCTGCCGGTAGATCACGAGTTCTTTCCCCAGTTCTCCTTCATTTCACCGGACGACCTTCCCGAGTACCGCACGCTGCTCGCAAAGGTGGAGCGCAGCGGGGAACAGGGACTCGAGGAAGAGGAACGCCAGCGATTCCTCGCACTTCCCTTCCGTCTCGCTCCTGCACGCCATCGTCTCGGCCTGATCGACGATGCCATGCAGGCCCGGATTCTCGAGGTGCGTCGCGCCTTTGCCAAGGACCTGCCTGAAGACCTCAGAGACGCCATCTCGTTCTTCGACAGGGCGAAGTACAATTCCGCGCTGTCACTCCAGGACAACATCCTCTTCGGCAAGCTCGCCTGGGGCATGGCCGGGTCCCAGGCGAAGGTGGGACAGTTGATGGCCGAGGTCATCCGCGACCTTGATCTTCGCCTGCTGGTGATCGAACTCGGTCTGGAGACCGGGGTCGGTATCGGCGGCGCCCGGCTCACACCTGCACAACGGCAGAAAACGGCCATCGCCCGGGCCGTCCTCAAGCAGCCGGCCATCATGGTCCTCTCGGAGGCGACGGCCATACTCGACGGGGCCTCCCAGGCCACCGTCATGGACAATCTTCGCGAGGAGTTTCGAGGCCGGGCGCTCATCTGGGTGCTGCACAGGCCGAGCGACGCGGCCCGGTTCGACCAGGTACTCGTCATGAAGGACGGCAAGCTCGCCGAGAGCGGCGCCTTCGCGGAACTCATGGACCGCGACGACTCGGTTCTTTCCGGCCTGGTAGCACTTGAGTGACATGGGAGGACATGGATCATGAGTCTGCAGGAAGAAGTCGACCTGTTGCGCACCATCCCGCTGTTTTCGAAGATCGAGCCGAGCCGGCTCAAGCTCCTCGCCTTCACCGCCCAACGCCTGACCTTCGCCCCGGGGGACCTCCTGTGCCGCCAGGGCGACGAGGGTGATGCCGCCTACATCATCATCACCGGCGATGCCGACGTTCTCGTCGAATCGGAGTCCGGCGCCGTGAAGGTGGCGTCACTTGGCCCCAACGACCTCTTGGGAGAGAACGCGATCCTGTGCGACGTGCCGCGCACAGCGACGGTGAAGGCGGTGACGACGGTGGAGACACTGATGATCTCCAAGGAGCTCTTCTTCCAGCTGGTGAACCAGTTCCCGTCGATCTCGATCGAGATCATGCGCGAACTCGCCCGCCGGGTGGAGAAAACGACGACGATGCTGCGCGACGCCATGGCCGCACAAGCCGGAACCTGAAAAGCGTGAGCCGGCTCGACAGCGCCATCCGTCGCCTCGAGGCCCAGCGTCTGTGCCTCGACGAGGCCGCCCTTCTTGTCGACGGCCGGCCCGGTCACATCCTCGAAATCGGACTCGGCAACGGCCGCACGTACGACCACCTGCGCGGTCTCTTTCCTGAAAGGGATATCTACTGCTTTGACCGCCGGATCGCCGCCCATCCCGATTGCATCCCCGATGAGGGCCACATGTTTCTGGGCGACCTCGCAGACACGCTCCCTCTTGCCGCGCACCGCCTCGGGCAGGAAGCCGTCCTTGTCCATGCCGACATCGGCTCAGGCGATCGCCAGGCGAGCCTCGATCTCGCCATCTGGCTCGCCGAAGCCCTGCCGCCACTTCTCGCGGACGGCGCTGTCGTCATTGGAGATCAGCCTTTTCCCAACACCGCCTGGACCACTCTCGACCTCCCCGCAGGCATCGCTGTTGGCCGCTACCACATGTACCGGGCTGAACCCGTCTGATGGTTTCAGGCAGAGAGCTCCAGGCGGTGCTCCCTGCGCAGCCAGTTGAGGAGGTCGATTCGGGTGATGACTCCAAGAAAGGCGTCACCGTCGACAACAATTGCCGTCAGGTCACGGCGGAAGACTGTCATCAGCGTATCGATGTCCGATGACACCTCGACGGTTTCCGGGCTTACCGACATCGCCGATGCCACCTTGTCCGTGAAGGCGCCATGACGGCGGTGAATGGCCCAGAGAATGTCGGATTCATCAATGATTCCGACCACGTTGTCGTCCGCAAGGACCGGCAGCTGGCTGATGTCATAGAGTTTCATGCGCGACAGCGCGTTGGCGAGCGTGTCATCCGGTGACGTCGTGACCGAGGCCCTGTCGGCATGGGGGCGGGCGATGAGATCGCGCAGGTCGCCGTGGCTCTCGCGCTCAATGAACCCCTGATCCAGCATCCAGTAGTCGTTGTACATCTTGGAGAGGTACTTGTTGCCGCTGTCACAGACCAGCGTCACCACGTTCTTCTCCTCACCCTGTTCACGGCAGAAGGCCAGCGCACCCGCCAGCAGGGTGCCGGACGACGAGCCTGCCAGGATGCCTTCGTCCACGAGGAGCTTGCGCGCCGCGGCAAAGGCCTCGGCATCCGCCACCTTGTAGGCCTTCGAGACAAGGGAAAGATCGCTCACCTCGGGAATGAAGTCCTCGCCGATGCCCTCGACAAGCCAGGATCCCAACGGGCCCGGGGTGCCCGTGTTGACCAGGTCGGCCAGCACCGATCCGACGGGATCGGCCAGGATCATCTTGACGTGTGGCGCCTGCCGGTCAAAGAAGCGGCCAATCCCCGTTATGGTGCCGCCCGAACCCACACCGCAGACAACGGCATCCACCCTGTGCTCCATCTGCTCCCAGATCTCCGGCGCCGTTCCCTCTTCGTGAGCCAGCGGATTCGCCGGATTGCCGAACTGGTTGACGAAGAAGCTGTTGGGAGTCTCGTCGGCCAGCC
>JAJEBJ010000415.1 GCA_022822575.1 Alphaproteobacteria bacterium
TCGCCGCCATCGACGGCGTCGACTGCCTGTGGGTCGGGCACTTCGACCTGTCATCGTCCCTCGGCATCCCGGGCCAGTTCGACCATCCGGAATTCTCCCGCGCCATCGATGCCGTCATCAGTGCGGGCCGCAATCACGGCAAGGCACTGGGCCGCATGTCGATGAGTGTCGAGGAGTCCGCGGGTCTTGCCCGACAGGGCTTCGACATGATCGCCTATTCGGGAGACGTCTGGCTGCTCGGCGCCGCCCTGAAGTCCGGTATCGACAGTATTCGCGCCCAGTCCGTCGGAGGATGACGATGTCACGTTTCCGAATCGCGTTGAGCAGTGACTTCCTCAGGCCGGACGGCAGTCCGGCCTATCCGATGTTCGATCTTTCGCCACTCGAGAACGACCCTGACATCGATTTCTTCTATGCCCCTGTGGTCGACAATGTGGTGCCGGCCTCGTCGCTCGGGGATACAGATGCACTGATCCTGCTCGGCGCCCGCTTCACCGAAGAGAGCGTGCCCGAAGGGGATCGCCTTTCCATGGTGGCGCGCTTCGGCGTGGGCTATGACAACGTCGATGTCGCGGCGTGCACCGACAACGCCATCGCCGTCGTTATCACGCCTGATGGCGTGCGCCGCCCGGTGGCTGTCGCCGTGCTGACCTTCATCCTGGCGCTGGCCGGCAAGCTCTTCGTCAAGGACCGCCTGACCCGCGCCGGACCTGACGGCTGGGCTGAACGCGCCACCCATATGGGGACCGGCCTTGTCGGCCTCACCCTGGGACAGCTCGGCATCGGCAACATCGGCGCCGAGGTCTTCCGTGTGGCACGGCCCCTCGACATGACCTACATCGCCCATGATCCCTTCGTCGATCCGGCCGTTGCCGCTGAACTCGGGGTCGAGCTGGTATCCCTCGACGATCTCTTCCGGCGTTCCGACTTCCTGTCGATCAGCTGCCCCCTCAATGACGAGACCCGCGGTCTGGTGGGTGAACGCCTCATCGGCCTCATGAAACCCACAGCCTCGCTCATCAACACGGCGCGCGGACCGGTGGTCGACCAGGCAGCTCTCACGCGCGCCCTCACCAACGGTGTGATCGCCGGCGCCGGTCTCGATGTCTTCGAGGACGAACCGACATCCTCGGACGAGACGCTGGCGACGCTCGACAACGTCATTCTCACGCCGCATGCACTGTGCTGGACTGACCAGTGCTTCGCCGGAAACGGGGCGGCGGATGTCCGCGCCGCCCTTGCGGTCAAGCGTGGAGAGGAACCTTCGGGGATTGTCAATCGCGAGATCTGCGGCCATGACCGGTGGCAGCGGCGCCTCGCGGACTACCAGGCGCGGTTCGGTGAGTGAACACGCCGACGCGTTGCGGCCCGGAACGCCGGGCTGCATGTAAACCACACGAGGAGGCTAGCATCATGTCATTACCGGGAAGCCGGCGCCTGCAGGGTGTCGCTTTCGGCCTTGCCCTCGCGGCAGCAACAGGAACCGCTTTCGCCCAGAGCGCAGCGGACCGGGCGGTCGAGGCGGCCAAGCAGTACGCCGGGGAAACTCTCAACATTACGTGGGAGGCGGGCCTGCAGGCCCTGGATCCCCTCAATCACTCGGGCCCGATCTGGGAGGAACTGACCGGGGTCAAGATCAATGTCGTCGAGATCCCGATCAACGAGCTCTTCACCAAGACCATCGCCGAGCACCGCGCCGGGACAGGGGCCTACGACATGCTCAATGTCGTTCCGGCCTGGATGCCCGACATGATCGAGGCCGGGGTACTCGAACCACTCGACTCCTACGTCGACAAGTACGGCTACCGCGAAGAGCTGCAGGACATCGCACCGACGTATCGCGACAACCAGATGACCTACGGCGACCAGATCTACGGTCTGCCCGATGACGGTGACGTCTTCCTGCTCTACTACCGGACCGATCTATTCGGCAACGAGGCGAACCAGGCCGCCTTCCAGGAGGCCTATGGATATGACCTGGCGCCACCGAAGACCTGGGACGAGTTCTACGACATCTCGAAGTTCTTCACTGACTCCGGAGGTGGCGACCTCTACGGGTCGGCGCTGATCCTCTCGCCCGGTCTCGTGCACTATCTCTACGAGATGCGGCTGAGGACTGCCGGCGGCAGGTTCTTCGATCCGGAATCCATGGATGCCCAGGTCAACAGCGATATCGCCGTTGCCGTACTCGAGGACATGGTGCGTCAGCTCGACAACATGCCCCCGGGAGCGGCCGGCTGGGGCCCCATCGAGGTCCTCAACGCCTGGCTGGCCGGAGAACTCGCCATGCAGATCTGGTGGCCGCCGCCAGGGCGCTGGTCGGCGGGATACGGCGTCGATACGGAAGCGCTTTCCTGGCTTCCCGAATCGACCATCGCCGGCAACGTCGGTTACGCGCTGCCGCCTGGCGGGCATCCAGAGCTCGCCGCCGGCTTCGCGCTGTGCGTGTCGTCGAATTCCGAGAAGAAGGAACTCGCCTACCTCTTCGCACAGTGGCTCAACAGCCGGGATTTCAGCATCACCCGGGTCACACTGCCGTTTGCGCTGCGTGACCCCTTCCGCACGTCCCACTTCAACAGCGACGAGTACAAGGCGCTGTGGCCGGCGGCCAAGGACTACCTTGCCGCACTCGAGGACGCGGCGGAGACCGGGCTTCTTGACCTCTCGATCATCGACACCTTCGCCTACGAGGAATCACTGACCCGCGCCGTCGTCGCGGCACTGTCGGGTCAGGATGCACGCTCGGTTCTCGACCAGGCGGCAGGAGAGTGGAACGAGATCACCGAGGAGATCGGTATCGACGATCAGCGAGAGGCCTATCTCGTCTGGTCGTCCAAGCCGGGCGCCTATCCGAACTAGTCCGGCAGACGTGGTGTCCGGAGTGTCCCCGACATTCCGGACACTGCCTCATTGGGCTTTGTCCATGTCATGAGCGTCCGATCCGGTCCAGGCGAAGCCTCGGCCCTCGATCTCTTTGCCGACAGGCACTTCCGCTGGCTGATCGTGTGGCCGGCGATCCTTGTCCTGCTCCTGGTCGGCCTGTTTCCGGTGATCTATTCGCTGATCGTCAGTTTCCAGAAGATCACCCGGCGTGTCACCGACACCTCCTTCCAGGGATTCTACAACTACGAACGCCTGCTCGGGGATGAACGGTTCTGGGATGCGGTGTTCAACACCGCCACCATCACCATCATCGCCCTGCCCCTGCAGCTAATCCTGGGACTGGCCCTGGCTCGCCTCTTCCTCGACAGTTTCCCGGGTCGCCAGATCCTGATTGCCGTCGTCCTGCTGCCGGCCGTCATCGCACCATTTGTTTCAGGCGCCATCTGGCGGCTGATGTTCGACAACATCTTCGGTTCGGTCAACGAGATCCTGCGCCTGATCATTGGTGACTTCGACCTCATCTGGCTCGTCAACAGCGATCCGGTCGTCGTCTTCAGCACCATTCTCATCGCCGAGGTCTGGCAGTGGACGCCGTTCATGTTCCTGATCCTGCTGGCGGCGTGGACCAACGTGGACCGCTCACAGATCGAGGCGGCCGAAATCGATGGCGCATCGGGCTGGAGAACCTTTCGATACATCGTGCTGCCGGCCATCCGTCCGGTCATCTTCGTCGCCTTGACGATCCGTGGCCTCGATCTCGTGCGCCTGTTCGATGTCGTGTGGGGGCTGACGCGCGGAGGTCCGGGCAACATGACCGAGACCATCACCATCTACGCCTACATCAAGGGATTCGAGATGTTCAACATCTCGCTCACCGCAGCCTTCACCTTCACGGTCATCATCGCGCTTTCCCTTCTCATGATGATCGTGCTGAAGCGCGTGGCCATCACGGCATGAGGAAGCAACGCGCGTGGTACCGGCGGCGCGACCGCGGGGCGACCGTATCGCGCATGGCGGCTGCCCTGCTGATCGCCATCGCCTTCGCCTTCCCGATCTACTGGCTCTTCATCATGGCGATCAAGACGCCGGAGGAGGTCTTCGCCTCGCCGCCGGTGTGGTGGCCCTCGACGTTCAGCCTCGAGAACTTTGCCGTTCTCTTCCGCGACGGCGATGTCATCGCCATCTGGAACAGCATGGTCATCGCCGGCTGCTCGACAGTCATCGCCATGTTCCTCGGCACCATCGCCGCCTACAGCATCGCCCGCTATCGCACAGGGGGCGACAACCTTGCGATCTGGATCATCTCGCAGCGCATGATTCCGCCAATCGCCATCGCCTTTCCGGTGTTCCTGCTCTATGCGCTCGTCGGTCTTGTGGATACCTACCTCGGCCTGATCGTGCTCTACACCGCCTTCAATCTCCCGTATGTCATCTGGATGATGCGCGGCTATGTCGAGGATGTACCTCTCGAACTCGAGGAGAGCGCTCTTGTCGACGGACTGAGTCGCTGGCAGATGCTGTACCGGGTGGTGTTCCCCATGGTGCGCACGGGGATGTTTGCCACGGCTGTCTTCACCTTCATCTTTGCCTGGAACGAATTCCTGTTCGCGCTCATCCTGACGCGCACGGACGTCACCACCTTCCCGGTCCAGCTCAGCCATTACTTCGGGCAACAGCAGCTGTTCTGGGCCAAGATCGGCGCCATGTCGGTTCTGGGCACGATTCCCGTCTTCCTGACCGTGGCGATGGCCCAGCGCCTGCTTGTGCGGGGCATTTCACTGGGCGCGGTGAAGGGGTGACATGAGCGATCTCACACTCAACGACGTGCACAAGTACTACGGCGATGTCCATGCCGTGAGGGGCGTCAGCCTCGATGTTGCCGAGGGCGCCTTCACCGTGCTGGTCGGGCCATCGGGGTGCGGCAAATCGACCCTGCTGCGCATGATCGCCGGGCTCGAGGAGATCGATTCCGGCGACATCGTCATCGGCGGCCAGGTGGTGAACCGGTTGCGTCCCAAGGACCGCAACATCGCCATGGTGTTCCAGAACTATGCCCTCTATCCCTACCTGACGATCTTCGACAACATTGCCTTCGGCCTGAGGGCGCACCGCGTCAGAGAACCGGAGGTCGCCCGACGCGTCCGGGAGACTGCCGCCATGCTCGGCATCGCGGACCTCCTTGAACGCCACCCTCGCCAGCTCTCCGGCGGGCAGCGCCAGCGTGTGGCCATCGGGCGCGCCATTGTGCGCGAGGCCGGTCTCTTCCTCTTTGACGAGCCTCTCTCGAATCTCGATGCGCAGCTGCGCGACGAGATGCGTGCCGAACTCAAGCGCCTCCACCAGGACATCGGCAAGACCATGATCTACGTCACCCACGACCAGATCGAGGCGATGACGCTGGCCGACCGCATCGTGCTTCTCAACGAGGGCCGGATCGAGCAGGAGGGAGCGCCTCTCGATCTTTTCGAGCGGCCGCGCACCCGCTTCGTTGCCGGTTTCCTCGGTTCTCCTCAGATGAATTTCATCGAAGCGACCGCCATGACGGACGGCGCCGGTACTGGCTTTCGCATCGATGCCCAGAACACCCTCTCCCTTGAGCACGTTCCCGACGGCATCACCGATGGCCAGGCGGTCGTTCTCGGCATCCGGCCCGAGCACTTCAGCCGTGACGACTCCAGGCCGCACTGCCAGCCCCTTGACGTGGTGATCGACCTTGTCCAGCCCACGGGAACGCGCACCCATGTCCAGTTCCCGGTCGGCGGCCGGCAGGTGACGGCCGAACTCGGGGCCCACGATGTCGAACCCCCCGGCACCCGCGTGCGACTCATGGTCGACATGCGGCGCCTTGTGCTGATCGATCCCGCTACCGATCGCGTGATCGGCAAGGAAGGAGAACGTGGATCATGAGCAGTGAACCATCCCCGGGAGTGCGGCTCTGCGGCACCGACGAGACGGCTCCCGAAGAACGCCGGCTGAAGGCGGGGCCACTCGAGGCCATCCTCGACCAGGGGGCCTTGCGGAACATCACCGTCGCCGGGCGCGAGGCAATCCGCGGGATCGCCTACGTGTTGCGTGACCGGAACTGGGCAACGCCGATTCCTGCGATCCATGATCTCGATGTGACCGAGGACGACGCCGGATTCCAGGTGACGTACCGCGGCAGCCATGAGACCGGTGACGAACGCTTTTCCTTCACTGCCCGCATTCAGGCCACAACGGACGGCACCCTCGAGTTTTCTGTCGAGGCCTGTCCTTCGACTGACTGGCTCACCAACCGCACGGGCTTTGTCGTCCTCCATCCCGTGGACGGAGTCGCCGGGGAGCCGGTTACCATCACCCACACCGACGGGCGCACCAGCGAGGAGCGGTTCCCGGATCTCATCTCCCCCTCCCAGCCCTTCTTCGACATCCGATCGATGACGCACCGGGTCTCCGGATCGCTCACCGTCACCTGCACCATGGAAGGCGATGCCTTCGAGGCCGAGGACCAGAGAAACTGGACCGACGCCTCCTACAAGACCTATATCCGGCCACTCTCGAATCCACGCCCCTATGTCATGAAGGCCGGCGTGAAGGATCGCCAGCATGTGCGCCTCACGACGGCCGGCGCGCCGGATGACGCGACCGGCACGGACGATCGCGTCGTGGTCACGCTTCGCCAGGCGACCACCCGGCGCATGCCGCTGATGGCCCTTGCCTGCGATCCCGAAGGCGTGGACGACGCCACCAGCGCCCTCGAAGCGGTGCGCCTGGCAGGCGCCCGCAGGCTATGGTGCCACCACGACCCCTCGCGCGGTCATGACGCCGACGACCTGGCCCGGCTCGTTCGCCTGGCATCGATGATCGGCGCCGATCCCGTCCTCGAGGCGGTGTTGCCCCTGCAATCTCCCGACGGCCGGTTCAGCAGCGATACTTCCCTGCTCGAGGCGGAAATCGAAGCCCTTCGCGATGTTGCGGGCAGCCATGCCTTCACCCATGTCGCGGCTTCGCCGCTTGCCTATCACAAGAGCTACCAGCCCACGGAAACCTGGCCCGACGTGCCGCCTCTCGACGCGATAAGCCGGCTTCTTCGAGAGGCCTTCCCCGGAGCCGCCATCGGCGGTGGCATGCACAGCTATTTCACGGAACTCAACCGCAAGCCTCCACCCGGCGAGGCAATCGACTTCATCACCCATACCACGTGTCCGATAGTCCATGCCGGTGACGACAGGAGTGTCATGGAGAGTCTCGAGGCCCTGCCCTCGGTGATGCGTTCGGCAATGGCCCTGTCGCCGGGCAAGCCCTACCTCATCGGCCCATCGGCCATCGGCATGCGCTTCAACCCCTATGGAGCGGCTCCGGTCGAAAACCCCGACAACCAGCGTCTCGCCATGGCCAGGGTCGATCCGAGACAGCGCGGGCTCTTCAATGCCGCCTGGCTCGTCGGCTACATCGCTGCGGCCGCAACCCACGGAATCGACGGCCTGTGCCTTGCGGCTCCGACCGGCGCCTTCGGTCTCGTCCACCGGCGACAGGCCTGGCACCAGCCCTGGTACGATGACAGTGATTTCGGAAGCCTCGTCTACCCCGCGTTCCATGTCTTCCGTGACGCGGCGCTTCATGGCGAATGCGCCGTCATGGACGTGGCTGCGGCCGATCCCGCCAGGGTTCAGGCGCTGGCCTTCGAGGATGACGCGGGCCCTGTCCTGTGGCTCGCCAATCTCACACCCACCCCGCAGGGCGTCACCGTGAAAGGCCTTCAGGACCAAAGGGTGGTGGCGTCACACGGCAACACGCAGACCTTTACCTCCCTTGCCCGGGACCCCCTTGCCATGTCATCGGCCAACGCCAGCCCGGTCGATCCCTCCTCGATCATGCTCGGAGCCTACGGAGTCTGCCGCTTGTCCTTCATCGCCTGAGAGCGGCGGAGTTCCGGGAACGGAAGATGTGCCCTCGCTGCGGTCGTCGCCGCCTGCGGTCCGCATGGCAGCCGGAACGTGGCCATCTTGCGGCAGGTGGCCTTGCCGTCACCGCCCTTCAGAGGCGCGTGCCGTAATGGGACGCCAGCGGCGGCCGTCGCGATGCACCAGCATCAGTGCTTCCTCGGGACCTGCCGACAGGCTCTCGTAGGCATGCGGCGGGCTCGGGGTGTTCCTGGCGATGGCGACGGCCCGGTCGATCCAGCGCCATGCGGCTTCCACTTCGTCACGGCGCATGAACAGTGTCTGATCACCACGAATGACGTCGAGCACAAGGCGTTCGTAGGCATCGGGCATGGTGAGGCCCTGGCGTTCAAGGGTGTCCGCGAAGGTCATGTCGAGCGGCGTGCCGATCAGGCGCATGCCTCCCGGGCCCGGTTCCTTGATGGTGAGGCCCAGGGTGATCCCCTCGTCGGGCTGCAGCCTGATCGCCAGGACATTGGGAGCCATGGCGCCGGCGGCCGGCGGAAAGATCGAGTGAGGAGCGTCCTTGAACACGACGGCGATCTCGGACATGCGTGCCCGCAGTCTCTTGCCGGTGCGCAAGTAGAACGGCGTCCCGTTCCAGCGCCAGTTGGCGATCTCCGCACGCAGGGCCACGAAGCTCTCGCTCCGGGATTCCGCATTGCCGACATCTTCCAGATAACTCCCCATGCCATCATCGCCGAGATAGCGTCCACACACCACGTCAGCGGGGTTCTCCAGCGGGGCGAGGCTGAGCAGCACCTTGAGTTTCTCGTCACGCACCGCATCCGCGTTGAAGGATGCCGGAGGTTCCATGGCGATGAGGCAGAGCAGCTGAAGCAAGTGATTCTGGACCATGTCGCGCAGGGCGCCGGTACGGTCGTAGTAGGCGCCGCGCCCCTCGACACCAATTCGTTCGGCGACAGTGATCTGGACGTGATCGACATGGCGTGCGTTCCAGATCGGTTCGAACAGCGCATTGGCAAAGCGCAGGGCCATCAGGTTCTGGACCGTCTCTTTGCCGAGATAGTGGTCAATTCGGTAGACCTGCCGCTCTCCGAAGAGTGAAGCGAGGGTGTGGTTCAGCGTTTCGGCGCTGGCGAGATCGCTCCCCTGGGGTTTTTCGACCACCACCCGGGTTCCCGGAGTCCGGCAACCGGCGGCCACCAGGCGTTCGCTGACCGGCACAAAGAGGTGCGGCGCCACGGAAAGGTAGAAGGCTCTCACGCGCCCGTCGTCATCGAGCCTCGAGGCAAGCCTCGCCCAGCCCTCCCCGTCCGTCACGTCCATCTTCACGTAGTCGAGCATCGCCAGGAAATCGCCTTTGCGGTCTTCACTCGCGAATTCCTGCAAAGCGCCGGCGGCCAGCGCACGGTAGCCATCAGCATCGATATCGCGGCGTCCGATGGCGATGATTCTCGTTCCCGGCAAGATCTGTCCGGCGCACATGCGATGGTAGAGAGCGGGCAGGAGCTTGCGCCGCGCGAGGTCGCCCGTGCCGCCAAACACCACGAGATCGAACGGTTCGACCGGAATTACCCGACCCACCATGATCACCCACCCTCAAGCCGGGCGCGCGCACGTCGATGATGCCATGGTGGATCGCCGCCGGGGCGCGAGACGGTGATGAGAGTGTCCTTCATCGACCTGGCATCCGTGTCCGCAAGCCGGTTGCGGGCGAGCAACCGGCCTTCTGTCCTGCCAGCCGGGCACGCATCGATCAGGCGTCACCCGATGACGGCGCACTCATCACGTTGGGGCCGGTCAACAGGTGCTCTCCGGCATCCACGATGATGGCCTGGCCGGTGACGGCGCGCGCCGCCACCAGGAGCCATATGGCGGCATCGGCCACGTCGTCCGCGTTGACCATCCTCTTGAGGGGCAGGGTCGCATTCAGCCTGTCTTTGAAGTCAGCGTAGCGCTCCTCTCCGATACGGCGGCGCGACCAGCGGGTATCGACGTAGCCCGGGCACAGGGCGTTGACCCGAATCCGAGGCGCCAGGACGCGGGCAAGGGAGAGCGTGAGTGTGTTGAGCGCCGCCTTGGAGGCGGCATAGGCAGCACTGCTTCCAGCGCCCGTGAAGGCGGAAAGCGACGAAATGGCGACGATCGAGCCCGAACCCGTGCTGCGCATCAGGTCCGCAGAGGCCCGCGCCAGTTGCCAGCAGGCGACCATGTTGACCCTGAGGATGCGCTCGAAGTCGCTGTGATCGAGACCGTCGAGATCGTCTGCCTCAACGAACTTGGTCACCCCAGCATTGCTGACCAGTCCGTCAAGGCGGTTCCAGCGTCCGGCGGCGGCCTTCACGAGATCACGGCACACCTCGTCCTCTGCAACATCGCCCCTGACGACCACGGGATCGCCCCCGGCTTCGCGGCACGCCGCTTCGGTGTCGGCCATCTCCCGTTCACTGCTCGTGTAGTTGAGCACCAGACCCCAACCCTGCGCCGCCAGCCCCAGGGCGATGGCGCGTCCAATCCCCGTTGCCGAGCCGGTGACAATCGCAACGTGCCTGGTCATGCCGCATTCCCCCGGTTCCGTCGCGACATGATGCGTCCTGGTCTCCCGGCAATCCACCGTCGCTCAATAGGCGACCGGGAGAGGATCGAGATCGCGCCAGAGATACCAGGTTGCCACGGTGCGCCATGGCTGCCACGCCTTTGCACGGGAGCTGACCGCATCCGGTGAGCGCGTGCAGCCGTATCTGGCGGCCACGGACCGTTGCAGTCCGATGTCCGCGACCGGAAGGACATCGAGGTCGCCCGCAGCGAATATCAGGACCATGTCGACGGTCCAGGGGCCCACGCCCTTGAGGGTCAGCAGTCGTCGGCGGATGTCCTCCGACTGCGACGGGATGTCCTGCCAGGTGGCCATGACACTGGCGGCGGCGGCAATGCTGCGGGCCTTGTTGCGGGTCAGACCGCAGCCCCGCATGGTGGCAACATCCATGCGTGCAACCTCCCTGGGGGTGATTGTCGCGAGGTCGCGAATGAGTCGAACCCAGATCCTCTCGGAGGCGATGACGGAGATCTGCTGACCGACAATGGCCCGAATCAGGGAACGGAAGAGGTCGCCGTGCGGTTCGAGACGTTCACCGGGATAGCGTTCGATGACGGAAGCGAGACGGGGATCGCGCCGGCGCAGCATTGCCGCAGCCCGCCACCAGGTGTCCGCAAACCTGCCTGGTTCGATCAGCACGGTGCTGCGCCTATACTCGGGCCATGATGCTCACCCGTCTTGTTCTCGTGGCAACCCTGGTCATGGCGTCTCCCGCCTGGCCGGAAGAGGCCGGGTTTCTTGCCGGCTGGCAGGCAGTCGG
>JAJEBJ010000229.1 GCA_022822575.1 Alphaproteobacteria bacterium
TCTTCATGCAGGTCATCTGGACCTTCGAGGCGGTGACGACCGCCGGTTCGTCCTCTCGGAGCACGGCTCCTCGCCAATCATGATGCTGGCGAGCAAGTCGTCGTCATCGACGGGGGGTGCTTGTGTACTCAGGCACCGCCGGGTTCTGTTCGTTCAATCCTCGCGTACGGACTCGCGCGCACGACGTGAGTTTCAGCCGCCTGGATCGAACCGGGAAGGGTCGCGCCACGCGGACACGGGGTGCGTCAAGCGGCCTCCGTATCCACTGCATCGACGATGTAGGCGAGGACGTCCTGCTTGGTTGCCGTGTTGCGGTCCAGGGAGGCAACGGCACGACCGGCGCGCATCACCATGATCCGGTCGGCAATCCGGAAGACGTGATCGAGATTGTGGCTGATGACAATGAGCGCGATTCCCTGCTGCTTGAGATTCTGCATCAGCATGAGGGTGTTGCGGGTCTCTTCGGCGCCCAGCGCTGCGGTCGGCTCGTCCATGACGAGGATCTTGAGATCGGTGGCATAGATCGCCCGGGCGATCGCCACCGCCTGGCGCTGACCACCGGACAGATGATGGGTGGCGACGTGAATGTCCTCCAGCTCGATGCCCACCTGCTGCTTGAGCACGCGCGCCGCCTCTGTGGCCATGCGAGCGTTATCGAGAAAGGTGAGGCCGAGGAACCGGCGTTTGAGTTCGTGGCCAAGGAAAACGTTGCCCGCGGCATCAAGGCTGTCGACCAGGCCCAGATCCTGGTAGACGGCCTCGATTCCGATCTGCCGCGATTGCCGCTTGTTCGTGATCGAAACCGGCCGCCCTTCCATTCGGATTTCGCCCGTGTCCAGTTCATGGACACCGGTCAGGACCTTGATGAGGGTCGACTTCCCGGCGCCATTGTCGCCGACGATTGCCAGCGCCTCGCCTGCATTCAGGTGCAGACTGACGTCGGCAACCGCCATGACACCGCCGAAATGCTTCGAGATCGAGTGCATTTCCAGCAGAGGCGCGTCACTCCGAACGGAAGGGGACGGCTGGTTCATCGATCGAAGCGCCTCACCGCTCCAGAGTACCGATACCGGTATACCGGAACGCTTCGCGCTCCATCGCATCCACGACATCGGCGCCCGTCTCGCCGCTCACGATGGTGATCCGGCCGAGAATGACCAGCGGGATGTCGTCGGTACGGCCTTCCACATGCGCACGCACGACCTCCGCGGTCGCAACGCCCACATCGTCGCTCATCCGCATCGGTGTCGCCCAGAGCTCACCGTGGCGCAGGGCCTCGAGCTCGTCGCCCGTGCCGCCCCACGCCGTCACCTTGACGTCGCTGCCGGCCTCCTGCACCGCGGAGATCGAGCCCATCGCCATGGCGGTGTTGGCATTGTGGATGAGTTCGACTTCCGGATAGGCCTGCAGGATTTGCTGCGTGCCGGTGTAGCCGCGCTCGCGCTCGAAATCGCCGTAGTGTTCGTAGGCGACTTCCCAGTTGCTCTGGCTGGTGACGCACTCCTTGAACCCGCCCGAGCGCTGATCGTCGATCGCGCCAGGAATGCCGCGCACCAGTGCCATCGTGCCCTCGGTGCCAAGATTCTCAAGGACGTAGTCGCACATGATCAGGGCACCGGCGAGGTGCGAGAAGCTCAGATAGGCCAAGGGCTGCGCGCTGCCCCACTCTTGCGGCACGACTGTGAAGTTCCAGACGATCACCTCGGTGTCCGGCTTGTCGATGAGCCGCTTGATGTTGTCCTGCTGTACCCGCAGTTCGGTCGGGCCGAAGACGACGTAGTCGAAGTCCTCCTGTTCGACCTGATCAGTGTAGGTCGCCTGGATCACGTGATCGCCAACATCCGAGGCGTACTGCGTGTCGACGGCGGGAAGGCCGATCTCCTCGAGGCGTTTCATCATCGCCTGATAGTTGCGCAGCCAGAAGTCCGAGACGTCCTGGCTTGGATAGATAAAGGCGATCTTGACCGGTTCGCTGGGGGGATTCGCCATCGCCTCGCCTGGCTCGCCGACGATAGCCTGGAATGTGGCGAGATTGTCTTCGTCGGTGACTTCGTAGTACTCCCAGAATCCGTCCTCACCGGAACCTTCCAGGTCGGCCAGCGCCGGGATCTCGCGCGCTTCGGTGGCCACGGTGAAACCGGCGCAAAGAGCCAGTCCCGCAACGCCTGCGAGAAGTGTTTTCGGTTGCATGATGTTCCTCCCTTTCAATGCACAGTTCTGTGTTGGTTGAAAATGCCGCGGTCAGGGGCGCCCGCCGCGTGCGCGTCTGAGCAGCCCTGAAAGACCACCCCTGCCCGGGTCCTGCAGGGCTGCATAGAAGGCAACGGATGTGATGATGATCAGGCCCGCTGCAACCTGCTGCCAGAAGAAATCGAGCCGCAGCATGACAAGAGCGTTGACCACCATGGAGAGAAGCAGAACACCGACCAGCGTACCCATCATGGACCCGCGGCCGCCGAACAGCGACGTACCGCCGACGACGACGGCAGCGATCGTGTGAAGGGTCAACCCCATGCCGGCGGTGGCCTGGATCGCGTTGAGACGGCCGGTGAGCAGTATCCCCGCCAGACCGGCAAGGCCGCCCAGAAGCATGTACTGGTAGATCTTGTGCCGGTGGACATCGATGCCCGTGAGGATCGCGGCTTCGGTGTTGCCGCCGATGGCCACGGCGTAGCGGCCCAGGGGCGTGTACCGGTAGAGAACAAA
>JAJEBJ010000366.1 GCA_022822575.1 Alphaproteobacteria bacterium
ATGGCGGTTTCCTGCGCCGAGGGTAATCCGCTGTCAGCATAGGCCGCAGCCTTCATGAGCATAAGATAGGCAGCCTCCAGCCTCGTCGCAGCCTCGGCGAACTTCCACTGTATACCCTGGAACTCGCATAGTGCGCGGCCAAACTGGCGCCTGGCCTGCACATGCTCCTTGGCGACATCAAAGGCATGACGACCAATACCCAGAGACCGGGCCGCGTTGCCCAGCCGCTCGACATTGAAGCCCGAGATCTGGCGCTTGAATCCGCCTGGTCCCAGGAGAACATTCTCTTGCGGAATCCTGCAGCCGTCGAAATAGAGCTGGGACCAGGCTTCGCCGTTCATGAAGGTCGAAGGTGGACCAATCTCGAAGCCGGGTGTGCCTCTTTCGATCAGGACCGACCCAATGCCGCCGAGACCGGCGCCGAAGCGGACGTAGACCAGGAAGACGGAAGCCTCCGTGCTGTGCGTACCGAAGATCTTGGTGCCGTCGACACGATAGGCATTGCCGTCACGGCAGGCCGTGGTGGTGAGGTCGGTCACGGCCGAACCTGCTTCCGGTTCGGTCATGCCCAAGCCCATGACGGCTTTGCCGGCCATCAGGTCCGGCAGGAATCGCACCTTCTGCTCGTCGCTTGCGTACTCGGCAAAGGTCCGTATCGCGCCGAAGTTGCCGGCCTGCACGACATCGGCGCTTCGCGGGCAGGCGGCGGCCACGGCAAAGATCGCGAGAATTGCCTCGATCAGGCTGCCACCCAGACCGCCATCCTTCTGGGGGATCGTGATTCCCAGAAGCCCCATCTCGGCACAACGAGCCGCCACGTCCCAGGGGAAACCTGGGGACATGGCCCGGGCGACCGCGCCTTCCGCAAGCTCGGTCATGGCGAAGCGCGCGATGTTGCTCTGAAAGACGCGCTGGTCCTCATCCAGATCGAAGTTCAACGACAATTCCTCTGACCACATCCGGCAGGTCGGGTATGCTGGAAGTTAGCGCCTTCGGCTTGTCATGGTGAAGCGAGGTCTGGTTGGGGACGCAAAACATCAGATTATGAACGAACGACGTCGAAGCATTCCGCTCAATCCTCTGCGAGCCTTCGCTGTGGCCTCGCGCCATTCGACGTTCACTGCTGCAGCCAACGAACTCGGCGTCACACAGGTAGCGATCAGCCGCCAGATTGCGGTGCTTGAGGACTATCTCGACGCCCAGCTCTTCGAGCGGCGTTCCCAGTCGCTCCGCCTGACCGACGTGGGTCGCTGGCTAGGCCAGCGCATCGCGCCTCTGTTCGACGAGATCGAAACCGCAACTCTGGACCTTCGGGATGCCGAGCGCGAGCACATTGTCAACCTCCGCACCTACCCAACCTTCGCCAACCACTGGCTCATGCCTCGACTCGGCACCTTCAAGGACAATCATCCCGACTTCGATGTCCGGCTTGATACCAAGGTCGAGCCACTCACCTTCCGGGGCACCCATCTCGATGTCGCGATCCAGCTAGGCTCGGGTGAGTGGGACGATGCCTGCGCCCGGGAACTCTTCATCGAGGAGGTCGACGCCGTCTGCAGTCCTGCGTACGCCGCTCAGTTCGACAACTTCTCGGATTCATCCAGCATTGCACGGGCAGTTCTGCTTCACGCGCGCTACCGCAGGCGCGAGTGGGGGCATTGGGCAAGGAGCTGGGACATACCGCTCGACACCCGGCGCGGCTACGAGTTTGCTTCCTCGCTCCTGACCTATAGCGCCGCGATCAACGGGCTGGGCATTGCCATGGGTCAACTCGCGCTGCTTGAGAAGGAGCTTGCGGAGGGCACATTGGTCAAACCCTTCAACAGGACGCTGGTCACAGGCAGTTCTTTCTGGGTGGTCTGGCCCGCCACCGTCTCGGTGAGCACGATGACGCGGCGGCTGATCGACTGGATCCTGGTGAGCGCGGGACGCAAGCCGGAGTTCTTCTCCTGCGACAGCGAGCGTAGGGGATGAGGCCGCCATCAAGGCGAAAGCCGAATTGACGGCGCGACGTTCTCGCGACGAAACGTGGGCGCGTCAGACAACGCCAGGCCGAGTTCGCGGGCAAAGCGGTGTCCGGAATAGACTGCAGCGGCGATGGTCGCAGGTGAACGGCAATCGCCAATCATGACAAAGCGAAGAGTCCGATCGGACCTCAGTGCGCGGGCCAGTCCATCTTCCGGCGCCTGACCGGTGACGAGAACCGCCGCATCGCACTGCAAGGTCCTGCACTCCGCGGAGTAGACCGATTCCACCGCCATGCCCTCGTGGGTCACGCTCACGAGCCCGTGGTTTGCCACGATTTCGACGCCGATGTCGTGGAGGCGTTTGTGAATGTGATCAATCTCCAAAGTGTATTCCGTGAATCCGGCGACGCCGATTGCCGGCGTCACCAGGGTGACGCGACATCCGTCTGCCACCAGCTTTTCCGCGATGACGCTTGCCATGTAATAGTGATCCTCGTCGTAGACGACGACATGACCGGACAGTCGAACGCCATCCATGATGTCGTCGGGCGTCAGGATCAGACCGGGTTCCAGCCCGGGCAAAGGATCGATCCGGCGCCGACCGATGCCATCGCGGCGCCAGCGCGCTCCCGTCGCCAACGCGACAAGGCTGCAACCGGTCTCGCGCACGTCGTCGGCTTCCATGCGGCTGTCGAGGTAAAGCGTGACGTTGGTCATGCCCTGGATCTGCTGCAGTCGATGGTCGCGCACCCGGGACCAGGTCCCCAGACCGGGCAGTCGTGCTTCACGGCTGACGCGGCCACCAGGCTCGGTCGCGGCCTCGGCAACGATCACGACATAGCCCCGTTGCCCCAGTGCCCGAGCCGCTTCAAGACCCGCCGGTCCGGCGCCGACGACCAGGACGCTGTCATCGGTGCTCCTGGGCGGGATACGCTCGGGATGCCAGCCGCGGCGC
>JAJEBJ010000440.1 GCA_022822575.1 Alphaproteobacteria bacterium
CCACATGATTGATCACTTCGGCTGGAAGCGTGGCGAGAGCGCGAAGAACGAACTCGTCGGCGCCGTCGACGCCATGTACGGCCATCTCGACATCGACGATCTCGAACGCTGGCGCGACGAGAACCTGATGGTGATGCTCGAGGGACTCAAGCAACCACCAAGGCGTGACTGATCGCGGACACCCGGGGCGGCGTCAGAGAACGTCGGCAGGATCGACAAAGGGGTAGTCGAGGGCTTCCGCCACTGCCTTGTAGACCACTTTTCCGTCGTGGACATTGAGGCCGTCACTCAGGAAGGGATCGAACCTGCAGGCGCGCTGCCAGCCCGTGTCCGCCAGCTTGATGATGAAAGGCAGCGTCGCGTTGTTGAGGGCGAAGGTCGATGTCCGGGCGACGCCACCTGGCATGTTGGCGACACAGTAGTGGACGACTCCATGGACCCGGTAGGTAGGTTTGGCATGGGTTGTCGCCTTGCTTGTCTCGAAGCAGCCTCCCTGGTCGATGGCGACGTCGACCACCACCGACCCACGGCGCATCCGGCGGATCTGATCCTTGGTCACAAGCTTCGGCGCTGCGGCGCCGGGAATGAGAACGGCGCCGATGACCGCGTCCGCGGCAAGCACATTCTCCTCGAGGGCATCGGTCGTCGAATAGAGGACCTTGGCCCGGGCCCCGAGCAGTTCATCGAGCTGCCTCAGGCGGGTAATCGAACGGTCGAAGACAGTGACATCCGCGCCGAGGCCTATCGCCATGCGCGCCGCATGGGTGCCCACCACGCCACCTCCGATGATGACCACCTTCCCGGGCGCCACGCCCGGGACGCCGCCCAGGAGAACACCCGAGCCATGCTGGGCCTTCTCGAGGCAATGACAGGCGGCCTGGATGGACATGCGTCCTGCGACCTCGCTCATCGGCGCAAGGAGCGGCAGACCGCCATTCATGTCGGAAACCGTCTCGTAGGCGATGGCGGTGCAACCCGATTCGACGAGGAGCTGCGTCTGCAGCGGATCCGGCGCCAGGTGAAGGTAGGTGAAGAGAATCTGGCCCCGGCGCAACTGGCGGCACTCGTCGGGTTGCGGCTCCTTCACCTTCACGATCATCTCCGCCCGGGCGAAGATCTCTTCCGGGGTATCGACGATGTCCGCACCAGCACGCACGTACATGCTGTCGGTCAGTCCGATACTGCGACCAGCGCCCTTCTCGACGAGCACGGCATGACCGCGTCCGGTGAGTTCCCTCACCGAGGCCGGCGTCATGCCAACGCGGTACTCGTGATTCTTGATCTCTCTGGGTACTCCGAGAAGCATCGATCAACTCCATCTTGAAGCAGGAAGACCACGCGGACAGGCCATAATCAATCGTGCCGGATTCTCAAGGATCCAGCCGTTCCATGCGGAATGTACCACCAACGACGGCATAGTTGGCATAGCCCAGACGGGCAATCACCCCCTGGGCCTCCGGATCGAAACGTCCTTCTGTGATGGCATCATCGTCGATGTGAATGCCGACCACCTCGCCGAACACCACCAGGCTCGGGGTGTCGTTTTGCGGAATCTCCAGTGTCCTCAGATAACGGCACTCGAAGGCAACCGGACTTGCCGCCACGCGGGGCGGGGACACCAGAACCGAGGGCGCCAGATCCAGTCCGGCGAGCCTCGTCTCGTCAACTCCTGCAGGAACTTCGCGCGCCGTGATGTTCATGGCGTCGCGCAGCGACAGGGTCACCAGGTTGTGCACGAACTCTCCGGTGTCGGCCGCATTGCGGGCGCTGTCCTTGGTGTGTTCCGAACCACCTGACGAGAAACACACCACGGGAGGATCATCAGCCATGGCGTTGAAGTAGCTGTAGGGCGCCAGGTTGACCGACCCGTCGCCATTGAGCGTGGTGAACCAGCCAATGGGACGCGGCGCCACGAGCGCCTTGAAGGGATCACGTTCGAGACCGTGCCCCTTCGCGGGTTCATAGAACATGGTGCTCTCGATCGCCGTCTACGCGGCCCGGGCCTTGTAGCGTTCGATGTACCAGGAGGCTTCGTGCATGGTCTGGCGCGCCGACGGACGTGCCGCCATCTCGTCGCACCACCGGTGAAGACGCTGGCAGTCCTCCGGAATGGTGACCTGGCGGTAATGGGAGAGCAGTGGAAATCGCTCGAAGAAAGGCCAGAAGGCGAGATCGACGAGGCTGACGGATGAACCCAGCCAGAAGGGCCCCGATGAAAGAGCCGCCATGCCTTTCGTCTCCATGTGGCGGAGATCCTGCATGACCCGGTCGGCGAGGTCCTTCTGGGTTTCCGCGTCCTTCGCCCCCAGCAGAGCGTAGAAGTCCTCGATCCAGCGGGTGTTGCAGTAGTCGATCCAGATACGCGCCTGGGCACGCAGCCATGGATCGTCGGGCAACAGGGGCACATCCGGAAACTTGTCCTCGATGTACTCGTTGGCGATCGCGGACTCCCAGACGATCTCGTCGGCAATCTTCACCACCGGGACCTTCGACGTCGGCGAGACCTCCTCGAACCAGGCAGGCTTGTTGGAGAGATCGACCTCGCGAACCGTGAAGTCCAGTCCCTTTTCGATCAGCGCCATGTGGGTTCGCTGGGCGAAGGGACAAACGTGGGATGTGATGAGTTCAATGGTTGTCATGGAGACACTCCCCTTCTCGTGCGTGGTCTATCCCAGTGTCCTCGCTATGGAGGCACGAAGGTCACTCGTGACACGGGCGCCAAACTGGCCGATCACCTCGCTGGCGCAGACATTGGCAATGCGTGCCGCCCGGTCAAGACTGAGTTCCTGAGTGTAACCGTAAAGGAAACCGGCGGCGTAGAGGTCTCCGGCGCCGGTGGCGTCAATCACCTTGGTCATGACGGATTCGATTTCGAAGACCGAACCGGGCGAGAAGACCATGGAGCCCTTTTCGCTTCGCGTGATGACGGCGATGGAGACATCGTCCGCGAGACTGCGGCACGCTGTCGCAAAGTCCGCCCCTGAAAACAGTGACAGTGTTTCGGCCTCATTGGCGAACACGATGTCGACGTGGTCGCGCAGGAAGCCCTGCAGATCGTCGCGGTGGCGATCCACGCATGCGGCATCGGACAGCGACAACGCGACCTTGCAACCGGCCGCGGCCGCCAACCCGGCCGCCTTCCTGAACACGTCATGTCCTTCGGGCGCATCCATGAGGTAGCCCTCGAGAAGGATGACCCGTGCGGACATGGCGTCCGCCGCGAGATCCGCTACGCCAAGATCGAGCGATGCGCCGAGCCATGTGCACATGGTGCGATGGCTGTCCGGCGTCACGAGTATGAGGGATCGTCCGGTTTCCGATCCGTCGACCGCCGCATGGCCGGCAAAGACGACCCCCTGGGAATTGAGGTCACCGGCAAATCGCTGCCCAAGCGTGTCGTCCTTCACCCTGCCGACGAACCCGCCACTGCCACCGATCCCCGCAAGGCCGGCAATGGTGTTGGCCACGGAACCGCCGGACATCATCGTGACGGGCTCGCAGGCGTCGAGAAGCCTCGTCGCCAGATCATGATCGACAAGGTGCATGCGGTCCTTGGCGAGATCGAAGTCTGTCAGAAAGGACTCATTGACCTCGGCGACAATGTCAACGATCGCGTTGCCGATGCCGAGAACATCGATGCGTGGCTGGTTCATGTGAGACGGAGGCACCCGTTGCCGGTGCGCGCGAGTATAGATGTGGCGCACTTTCTGGCAAGCCTTGCCGGGGGACACGTGACGACACCATACTCGCGCCCGCATGACCTCAACAGGCGAGACGCATCGATGGCAGATCTCTGGAAGATGACGGCCACCGAGGCCGCCGGATTGCTGCGACGCGGGGATATCTCTCCGCTCGAGCTTGTCGAGGACTGCATCGCCCGCATCGAGGCGACGGACGGTGGTCTCAACGCCATGCCAACCCGTTGTTTCGACCGGGCCCGGGACCATGCCCGGCGACTTGAACCCGGTAATGCTCCGGGTCCGCTCCACGGTCTTCCGGTCGCCATCAAGGATCTCGAGGATGTCGCCGGTGTGCGTACAACCTACGGTTCCCCGATCTGGGCCGACCACGTGCCCACGGCCTCGGATCTCATGGTGCGACGCCTGGAGAGCCGGGGCGCCATTGTCGTCGGCAAGTCCAACGTTCCGGAGTTCGGCGCCGGCGGCAACAGTTTCAACGAGGTTCTCGGGGTGACGACCAACCCCTGGGACATGGCGGCCTCGGCTGGTGGATCCTCCGGTGGATCGGCTGCCGCGCTGGCCAGCGGACAGGTGCCTCTGGCGACCGGTTCCGATCTCGGCGGCAGTCTGCGCATTCCGGCGAGTTTCTGCGGGGTGTCGGGATTTCGGCCGAGCCCGGGTGTCGTCGCCCGCGGTCCGGCACCGAATGCCTTCCAGGACCTTTCGGTCACGGGACCCATGGCGAGCAATGTCGCCGACACGGCGCTCCTGCTGGATGCGATGTCGGGAATCGACGAGCGCGATCCACTGGCACGTCCGGCGCCGCCTGTCTCCTGGCTGGACCAGGTCCACTTTGCCCTCGAACGGGACGACGTCCCGCGGCGAATCGGCTATTCGCCGGATCTCGGCATCACGCCGGTGGACCGGAACGTCGACCGGTTGTGCCGGGAGGCCCTGGATCGTCTTGCGGCCCTGGGAAGCGACATCGCGCCGGCCGCCATCGACTTTGCCGATACGCCGGAAGCCTTCCATACCCTGCGGGCCATCGGATTCGCCACGGCCCACGAGGACGATCTCGTCCACCGCCGCGCAATGCTCAAGCAGGAGAATGTCTGGAACATCCGCAAGGGGCTCGATCTTGGCGTCGGCGACATCATCCGGGCGACACGGATCCGGGGCGCGCTCTACCAGAGGATGACTGAGTTCTTCAAGACCTTCGACCTCCTCGCCCTCCCCTCGACCATCGTACCCGCCATCGCCACCCACGAGCGCTACCTCGGCGAGCTTGACGGTCACCGGTTCGACAACTACGTGGACTGGATCATGATCACCTCGGTGATCACGCTGACATCGTCCCCCGCGATCTCGATTCCCTGCGGCTTTACCGATGACGGACTTCCTGTCGGATTGCAGCTGGTCGGTCCGTCACACAGCGACGGACGGGTCCTGGGTTGGGCTGCTGTCGCCGAGCGCGTCCTCGGCATCGCCGGCGGTCTGCCCATCGACCCCCGGGGAACACCGGGGTGCTATCCCGATCCCGAGCCGACCGACGGCCGTCACCTTGCTTGACGTCGCTCGCAGGATTGCCGCCAACCTGGGTGATGGCCGGATCCGCCGCAGCCTGGTTCTCATTGCCCTGGTGAGTGCCCTTGCGTCTTCGGTTCTCGTGGCCCTCATCATTGGCGGCATCATGGCCCTCGAACCCGGTTCCTGGGTCGAATCCCAGGTCACCTGGATGCCCGGCTGGCTGGCCGATGGAGTCGTCTTCGTCGTGGCCACGCTGGGCGCCGTTCTACTCGTCTGGTTCACGTTCGTCATGGTCGTGCAGACCGTGGCATCGCTCTTTCTCGACGGCATCGTCTCGCGCGTCGAGGAGACCGACTATCCGCACCTGCCCGAGGCGAGAGGAACGACAGTAGCCGGGGACATCGTCGCGTCCCTTCGCTTTGTCGGCTGGTTGCTGCTCGTCAATCTCGCTGCCATGCCGCTCTATCTTGCCGCAATCCTCATCCCCGGCCTGTCGATCATCATCTTCTGGATTGTCAACAGCATTCTCTTCGCCCGGGAGTATGCCGAGATCGTGTTGCTGCGGCGGCTGCCCCGTCGCGACTCGAACGCCTGGCGCAAGCGGCACCGCTGGCGGCTGCTCGTCACGGGATCCGTCATCACGGCTGGCATGAGCGTACCCGTTCTCAATCTCGTCATGCCCGTCATTGCGGCCATTGCCATGACCCACCTCTGTCACCGGAGTTCCGATGCACTGGTTTGAGCAGCGTCCGCAGGCCAGGCCCGATCTCTTGCGAGGTGATCGACCACCCCTGCCACGGACACCGGCTTGTCGACGACGCCCTGTCCTGCCGGGGTGGCCGGCTCTCGTCCTGGCAGGCGGCCTGGCGCTGGCAGCCTGCTCCCCCTTTGCCGGATTCGGTCCCACGGAGGCCGTCAGCGAGACCGCCGCTCCGGCCATCGGGGCGGACGAGGCGTCACCTGTCGAGGGGGCCCCGGCCGCCAGCAGCTTTGCCGGACTGCAGGAAGGCGAGGTGGTCGGCATGCTCGGTGACCCGGCCTTCGTGTGGACCGAGGGCGATGCCAGGATGTGGCGTTACGACGCCCCTTCCTGCAGCCTTCTTGTCTTTCTCTATCCCGACGGCGTGCGCCACGCTGAAGTACTCGGCGGCGCAGAGGAAACCTGTCTGTGTGAGCTCCAGGGCGGCTGCACCTGAGATCAGGCACTCACTCCTTCCTTAAGAGAAGCCGCCACACGCCTGCCTCGCCATCCTCCGGTTCCAGCGACAGGACGGAATGGCCGTGTTCCCTGACCGAGCGCGGCACGTTGCGCAACGGTTCGCCTTCATTCAGGCGAACCTCGGCAACCATGCCGGGTTCCATGCCCTCGATCATGAGCTTTGTCCTGACGAACGTGATCGGACAGACGTCACCGGTGATGTCCAGGCGCATGTCGATGGCCATTTCCACAGCCTGCCTTCCTTGCGTTTTCGTCGCAGACCTTCAGCCGGTCCTGTCAATCACGCTGACGGTCGACCTGTCAAGGCATGGCGCCGCCGCGTCCTTTGGGCTAGACTTCCCGGCAACCACACAAGATGAAGGACACATGCGGACCTGTGACAGGTTGTTCCGGTCCGTGCCCGCACCATGACATCACAGATCGAACACGCATGCCTCGACAAGGGCCTCAAGATGACGGACCAGCGCCGTGTCATCGCCAAGGTGCTTTCGGATGCCGACGACCATCCGGATGTCGAGGAAGTCTATCGCCGCGCATCGGAAATCGACGATCGCATCAGCATCTCCACCGTCTATCGCACGCTGCGCCTCTTCGAGGAGTCGGAGATCATCCAGAGCCATGACTTCGGGGGGCGGCGAGCCCGCTACGAAACTGCCGACCAGGATGAGCATCACGATCACCTGATCGATATCGACACCGGCACGGTTATCGAGTTCCTGGATCCCGAACTCGAGGAACTCCAGGTCAGGATTGCCAGACGACTGGGCTACGATCTGATCGATCATCGCATGGAGCTTTACGGGCGGGCGCTGAAGCCCGATCCCGAGACCTGAGTGCGGCAGCAACGCTTCCACCATGGTGACCGAGCCCCGCGATCAGGGCGCACTGTCGAAAGGGCTCAGGCTTGGCCCCCTGGAACTGCGCCTCGTCGACAGCGAGGCGGAACTCCAGGCCGTGCAGCGGTTGCGCTTTCGCGTGTTCTACAAGGAAATGCATGCCCGCCCCACTCCCCGAATGACGGAACTGGAACGGGACTTCGACGCCTTCGACGACATATGCGAACACCTCATTGTGCGCGACACGACACAAGGTAGTGACGCCGCCGTTGTCGCCACCATGAGACTGCTGCGTCGGTCGGTTCTGCCGGCCGATTGCTCGTTCTACACCGCTGGCGAGTTCGACATCTCCCGCCTCCTTGCCATCGACGGTGAACTGGTGGAACTCGGACGCAGCTGTGTCGACATGAACTACCGGGCGGGAGCCGCCATCCAGGCACTGTTCCGGGGCCTCGGCGCCTATGTGGTGCAGCACGGCATCTTGTACATGTTCGGCTGCGCCAGTCTTCATGGCACGGACCCCGACAGTCTCGCCCTGCCACTCTCCCACATGGCCTACCATCTCCCGGCGCCGGCCGTCCTTCGTCCCCGCGCACTCGATCATCTCTACGTCGACATGAAACGGATGGCGCCCGCGTCATTCGACACTGCCGAGGGACTGGCCAGCCTGCCACCGCTCATCAAGGGCTACGCACGGGCCGGCTGCCGGTTTGGCGACGGTGCGGTCATCGACCATCAGTTCAACACCACGGACGTCTGCGTCCTGCTCGACGTGTCGGTGGTGGAAGGCCGTTACGGCCGGCGCTACCGCGGCGATGGCGAGGCCGAGGCGGGGCCTGGCGGCGCATGATCTCTGTCGGCCTCGCACGCGCGGCCCTCTATGTCGGCTGGACCCTGATCTGCATGCCGGTGCAGTTCGTGTTGCTGGCGGCAGGGCGGCGGGCCCGCCACGCCTTTCCCCAGTTCTATCACCGCATCGTCCTGCGGCTGATCGGCCTCAACCTCGACGTCAGGGGCGGTCCCTGCCGTCACAAGCCCTGTCTCTACGTGTGCAACCACACCTCATATCTCGACATTGCCATTCTCGGCGCCCTGATCCGGGGAAGCTTCGTCGCCAAGGCGGAGGTCGGGACGTGGCCATTTTTCGGCCTGCTCGCCAAACTGCAGCGTACCGTCTTTGTCGATCGGCGCCGGACCCGG